>DASUPQ010000230.1 GCA_036280995.1 Actinomycetota bacterium
GGCCGGCCAGGCCACCCTGGCCGCCCTCACCTGGGAACGATCCTGGTGGGGAGGCTAGCGAGGTCCAGGAATTCCCAGCCCTCGCACGACTTGAGCCCGGCCGGGCGGACGGTTACTGTCCCGCGCCGTAGGACAATTCGCTCTGATGCAAGGTTCGTGCGAGTGAGCAGCTCCAATTGCCGGGAGGCCGATGAACCAGGTCGGGTACGTGATCCTGTTCGTGGCGGACCTGGAGCGGTCGACCGCGTTCTACCGGGACGTGATCGGGCTGCCGTTCAAGCTGCACGGGGACGGGTACGTGGAGTTCGCCACCGAGGGGACCAGGTTCGGGCTGTACGACCGGAACCGGCTGGGGGAGCTGACCGGGCAGGACGCGGAGGCGCCGGGGCGGGCCGGTGGGGAGGTGGTGTTCCTGGTCGGGGACGTGGACGCGGAGGCGGAGCGGCTGCGCGAGGCCGGAGTGACCATCCTGAACGGACCGGTGGACCGGGCCTGGGGGCACCGGACCCTGCACGTCGAGGACCCGGACGGGTTCGTGGTCGAGCTGGCCGAGGAAATTCCCCGGCGACCGGCGCAAGGGCGACGGTAGACTCGGCCGACCGCCGGAACGTTCGAAGGGTTCGTCCATGCCGATCAGCCGTGCTGACGTCGAGCACGTCGCCCGCCTCGCCCGCCTCGCCCTGACCGATGAGGAGCTCGACCGGTTCCAGGCCCAGCTCTCGGTGATCCTGGAGGAGGCCGACAAGATCAGGCGGCTGCCCACCGAAGGGGTGCCGCCGACCGCCCACCCCCTGCCGAGGGTGAACGTCTGGCGCGACGACGTGCCCGGGCCCTGCCTGACCCGGGAGGAGGCGCTGTCGACCGCGCCCGAGGTCGAGCAGAACCGCTTCAAGGTGCCCCGGATCATCGAGGAGGCCCCGTGAGCCCGGCGGGTCCGGTGGACCTGACCGACCTGACCGCCCACGAGCTGGCCGAACGGTTCGCCGACGGCCGCGCGACCGCCGTCCAGGCCACCGAGGCCGCCCTGGAGCGGATCGCGGCCACCGACGAGCTGCTGCACGCCTTCCTGACCGTCACCGGCGACCAGGCCCTCAAGAGCGCCCGCGAGGTCGACCAGGCGAGGGAGCGGGGCGAGCCGCTGGGGCCGCTGGCCGGGGTGCCCCTGGCCCTCAAGGACGTGCTCGTGACCAAGGGCGTCCGGACCACGGCCGGGTCCAGGATCCTGGACGAGTTCGTGCCCCCCTATGACGCCACCGTGGTCCGCCGGCTGCGCGACCGCGGGGTGGTGATCCTGGGCAAGACCAACATGGACGAGTTCGCCATGGGCTCCTCCACCGAGAACTCCGGGTTCGGCCCGACCCGCAACCCCTGGGACACGACCCGGGTGCCGGGCGGCTCCAGCGGCGGGTCGGCCGCGGCCGTGGCCGCCGGCCAGGCGCCGCTGGGGATCGGCACCGACACCGGCGGCTCCATACGCCAGCCGGCCGCCCTCTGCGGCATCGTCGGCGTCAAGCCGACCTATGGGCTGGTCAGCCGCTACGGCCTGATCGCCTTCGCCTCCTCGCTCGACCAGGTGGGCCCGTTCGCCCGCGACGTGCGCGACGCCGCCGACCTGCTGGAGGCGATCGCCGGTCACGACCCGATGGACTCGACCTCCATCCCCGACGCCCCGGCCGACCTGACCTCGCGGCTCAGCGACGGGGTCGACGGCCTGCGGGTCGGGGTGGTCAGGGAGCTGTTCCTGGAGGGGACCGAGCCGGGCGTGCTGGCCCGGGTCCGCGAGGGCCTAGACCGCCTGGAGCGGCTCGGGGCCCGGCTCGAGGAATGCTCGCTGCCGTCGTTCGAGTACGCCCTGTCGGCCTACTACCTGATCGCCCCGGCCGAGTGCTCCTCCAACCTGGCCCGCTACGACGGGGTCCGGTGGGGGCTACGGGCCAAGGACTCGGCCGACGTGGTCGACATGATGCAGCGGACCCGGCAGGCCGGCTTCGGGGCCGAGGTCAAGCGGCGGGTCATGCTCGGCACCTACGCCCTGTCGGCCGGCTACTACGACGCCTACTACGGCCAGGCCCAGAAGGTCCGGACCCTGGTCCGCCGCGAGCTCGACGCCGCCTACGAGCGCTTCGACCTGCTGGCCGGGCCGACCGCGCCCACGGTGGCGTTCCCGATCGGCGAGAAGGCCGACGACCCGCTGGCCATGTACCTCAACGACGTGTTCACCATCCCGGTCAACCTGGCCGGCAACGCGGCCGTGTCGGTGCCGGCGGGGCTGTCGGACGGGCTCCCGGTGGGGCTGCAGCTGATCGCCCCGGCGCTGGGGGAGGCGACCATGCTCCGGGCCGCCTGGGCGTTCGAGCAGGACCTCGGCCTCTCCACCCGGCCGACCCGGCCCCAGGAGGTGCGCCCGTGACCGCCGTCGTCGCCCCCGAGGTCGGCGCCCGCCAGTACGAGACCGTCATCGGCATCGAGACCCACTGCGAGCTCGGCACCGCGACCAAGATGTTCTGCGCCTGCCCGACCGTCTTCGGGGCCGAGCCCAACACCCAGGTGTGCCCCGTCTGCCTGGGCGAGCCGGGGTCGCTGCCGGTGGCCAACGGCCGCGCCGTCGAGTTCGCGGCCCGGATCGGGCTGGCCCTGCACTGCCGGATCGCCGAGCGCTCCCAGTTCCACCGCAAGAACTACTTCTATCCGGACATGCCCAAGAACTACCAGATCTCCCAGTACGACGAGCCGCTGTGCGTCGGCGGCTGGCTCGACGTGGACGTGGAGGGCGAGGTCCGGCGGGTCGGGATCACCCGGGTCCACCTGGAGGAGGACACCGGCAAGAGCCTCCACGTCGGGGCCACCGGGCGGATCCACGGGGCCGACTACTCGCTGGTCGACTACAACCGGGCCGGGATCCCGCTGGTCGAGATCGTGTCCGAGCCCGACCTGCGCTCGGCCGAGGAGGCCCGCGCGTACGCCGAGGAGCTGCGGGCGGTGCTCCTGGCCCTCGGGGTCTCCGACGCCAAGCTCGAGGAGGGCTCGATGCGGTTCGACGTGAACGTGTCGATCCGGCCGGTCGGCCACGCCGAGTTCGGCACCAAGGTCGAGCTGAAGAACCTCAACTCGCTGCGCAGCCTGTACCGGGCGGTCGCCTACGAGGCCGACCGGCAGCGCCGGGTCCTGGCCGACGGCGGCCGGCTCGTCCAGGAGACCCGCCACTGGGACGAGGGGGCGGGCCGGACCGAGCCGATGCGGTCCAAGGAGTTCGCCACCGACTACCGCTACTTCCCCGAGCCCGACCTGATCCCCATCGAGGCCACCGCCCCCTGGGTCGACGGGCTCCGGGCCGACCTGCCCGAGCTGCCGGCCGAGCGCCGGGCCCGGCTGGCCGAGGCCACCGGCCTGCCCGCCAAGGAGGTCGGCTGGCTGGTCCGCGACCCCGAGGTCCTCGCCTACTTCCAGGCCGTGGCCACCGGGCGCGACCCCAAGGTGGTGGCCAGCTGGGTGATGGGCGAGCTCCAGCGCGACCTGCGCGAGTTCGACCACACCATGGCCTCGAACCCGGTGGAGCCGGAGCGGCTCGGCGGGCTGCTCGATCTCCTCTCCGCCGGCACCGTGTCGGCCACCGCGGCCAAGGACGTGCTGGCCGAGATGTTCACCTCGGAGGCGTCACCGGCCACCATCGTGGAGCGCAAGGGCCTGGCCCAGATCTCCGACACCGGCGAGCTGGAGGCGGTGGTCGAGCGGGTGGTGGCCGCCAACCCCGACCTGGCCGAGAAGTTCCGCGGCGGCAAGCGGGGCGTGCTCGGCGCCCTGGTCGGCCAGGTCATGCGCGAGACCCGCGGCCGGGCCAACCCCAAGCTGGTCAGCGACCTGCTGGAGCGGGCCATCGGCGGCTGAGCCAACATCCGCATACCGGGACGTATAAGCTGCTGGGCGCCATGACCACCCACCCCCAGGTGCTCCTGGAACGCTACGAGGTCGGCCGGCTGCTCGGCGCGGGCGGCATGGCCGAGGTCTTCGAGGGCCGCGACCGGCTGCTGGCCCGCCGGGTCGCCATCAAGGTGCCGCTGTCCCAGTACGCCCACGACCCGGAGTTCGCCCAGCGGTTCCGGCGGGAGGCGCAGGCGGCGGCCAGCCTGTCGCATCCCGGGGTGGTCGCCGTCTACGACACCGGCGCCGAGAACGGCACCCACTTCATCGTCATGGAGTTCGTGGACGGCCGCACCCTCAAGGACGTGATCCGGGCCGAGGCGCCGCTGTACCCGGACCGGGCGGCCGAGATCACCGCCGACGTCTGCTCGGCCCTGGCCGCCGCCCACGCCCGCGGCCTGGTCCACCGCGACGTCAAGCCGGCCAACATCATGCTCATGCCCGACGGCCGGGTGAAGCTGATGGACCTGGGGATCGCCCGGGCGGCCGCGGGGGAGACGGTCACCCAGACCGCGGCCATGCTCGGCACCGCCCAGTACCTGTCGCCCGAGCAGGCCCAGGGCCAGACGGTCGACTACCGCAGCGACCTGTATTCGCTCGGCTGCTGCCTGTACGAGATGCTCACCGGCACGGTGCCGTTCCGCGGGGCGACCCCGGTGGCCATCGCCTACCGGCACGTCCGCGAGGACCCGGCCGCGCCGCGGCTGCTCAACCCCGACATCCCGCCGGCCCTGGAGGCGGTCTGCCTCAAGGCGATGGCCAAGCGGCCCGAGGACCGCTACCAGACGGCGGCCGAGTTCCGCGCCGACCTGGAGCGGGCCCGGGCCGGGCAGCGGGTCGCGGCCGGGCCGGCCGCCGCCGGGGCGGCCACGGCGGCCATGGCGACCACGGTCCTGCCGCCGCTGGGCGGCTACCCGGGCGCCCCCGACCCGACCGCGGCCTTCGGCGGGCCCGTCGCCCCGAGCCGCGCCGCCCGCCACGCCGAGCCGCCGCCGGGCCCGCGCCGGCGCTGGTCTGGTAGCCGGTCATCGGCGGCAGCATGGCCGTGGCCCTGGCCGCGGTGGCCGCCCCGGCGGCGGCCGGCCCGGCCGCCACCCGCTGCCCGGCCCGGGCCCGGGCCAGGTCG
>DASUPQ010000231.1 GCA_036280995.1 Actinomycetota bacterium
ACCGCGCTCACCGTCTCGCCCAGCTCCCACGGGTCGCGCCGCCCCAGCCGGTGCCTGCCTCGCCCGGCCCGCCCCAGCCGCGCGAGGCTGTGGGCGCCGGCGGCCACCCCGGCCACCCCGGCCAGGACGGCAACCAGGTCCCGGACGGCCAGGCCCCGGACGGGGGTTGTGGACAATCGGAGGCCCTCCTCGTGCTGGTCGGCTACGCTCCCCCACCGGGGACCCGACGCGGGATCGGGACGGTTCAGCGCGGGTCGGACGCGGGTCGGGTCGGGCGCGGGTTCGGACGCGGTCGGACGAGGGACGCACGGGTCGGGCGCGGGGTCGGACGAGGGACGGGACGGTCGGGCGGTGGGCTGGACGGGCTGGGTCGGGATCGGGCTGGGCGTGGGCGGCGTGGCCATCCTCGCCTGGACCGCGCTGGCGCGCACCCCGGCGCCCGCGACCGCGGCGCCCGGTGCGGATCCGGGCGGCGGGAACGGGTGGACGTTCGAGGCGTACGAGGCCGGGTGGCGGGAGGTGCACCTGCTCGGTGAGGAGGCGCGCCCCGGGGGGCGGCTGGCCGCCTGGTACCTGCGGCTGCCCTATGCGGTTGGGTCGCCGCTGGCCAGGGCGGGGGTGGATCCCGACCTGGTGACGCTGGCGGCGCTGTGGGTGGCCCTGGCGGCCGGGTGGACGGCCACGCTCGGGCCGGGGTGGGCGGCGGCCGCGGGGGGGCTCACCCTGCTGGCCGGGGTGGCCGACTCGGTCGACGGGGCGGTGGCGGTCATGCAGCGCCGGACCAGCGCCTTCGGGTTCGTGTGGGACTCGACGGCCGACCGGCTGGCCGACCTGGCCCTGATCGCCGGGCCGGTGGCGCTGGTCGCGACCGGGGCCGGGCCGGGCTGGGGGGCGGCCGCGGTGGCCGCCGGGACGGCCGCGGCCGGGCTGGTGCTGCTGCTCGAGTACGTGCGGGCGCGGGCCCAGGCCGGGCAGGTGGCGGCGGCCTGGACGCTGGCCACCCCGGGCGAGCGGCCGACCCGGGTGATCGTGCTCGGGCTGGCCGGCCTGGCCGTTGGCGCGGCCCAGCTGGGTGGCGACGGCCTGGCCGGGGCGGCCCTGGACGCCGGCTACCCCCTGGCCCTGGCCGCCCTGGCCCTGCTCGAGGCCGTCGGCTGCGTCCAGCTCCTGCTGGCCGTGCGCCACGCTTCTTCCCGGCTGCGGTAGGCTCAGGCGCTCAGGAGGCACGAACGCCGGCAACCCCATATCCTCGAACCGCCATGCTGGAATCGATCAAGCAACCAAGCGACCTACACTCCCTCAGCGGCGACGAGCTCACCGAGCTGGCCGCCGAGATCCGGGACTTCCTCATCCGGGCGGTGGCCGTCCGCGGCGGCCACCTCGGCCCCAACCTCGGCGTCGTCGAGCTGACCATCGCCCTCCACCGGGCCCTGGACTCGCCCGTCGACCGGATCGTCTGGGACACCGGCCACCAGGCGTACGTCCACAAGCTGCTCACCGGCCGCCAGGACGACTTCGCCGGCCTGCGCACCATGGGCGGGCTCTCCGGCTACCCGTCGCGGGCCGAGAGCCCCCACGACGTGATCGAGAACTCCCACGCCTCGACCGCGCTCGGCTACGCCCTCGGCCTGGCCGAGGCGCGCCGGGCCGGCCAGGGCGAGGGCCGGGTGGTGGCGGTGGTCGGCGACGGCTCCCTCACCGGCGGGGTCGCCCTGGAGGCCCTCAACCTGATCGGCCACCGCAAGCCCGACCTGCTGGTGATCCTCAACGACAACGGCCGCAGCTACGCCCCCACCGTCGGCGGCCTGGCCGGCCACCTGGCCCCGTTCCGCCTCCACCCCGGCTACGAGGCCCTGAAGAAGGGCGTCGAGGAGACGTTCGGCCGGGTACCGCTGGTCGGCGAGGGCATGGTCGAGGCGGCCAAGCGGGTCAAGGAGGGGGCCAAGGCCCTGGTCGCGCCCCGGGTGGTGTTCGAGGACCTGGGCTGGCAGTACGCCGGCCCGGTCGACGGCCACGACCTGGCCTCCCTGGAGAAGGCCATCGACCACGCCAAGCGGGTGCCGGGCCCGGTCCTGCTCCACGTGATCACCCAGAAGGGCCGCGGCTACCCGCCGGCCGAGGAGCACGAGGAGGACAACCTCCACTCCCTCGGCGCCTTCGACCCCGAGACCGGGCGGGCCCTGCCCAAGTCGGGCGACGAGGTCCAGTTCACCGAGGTGTTCGGCCAGGCCCTGCTGGACGAGGCCCGCCGCCACCCGGAGCTGGTCGCGATCTCCGCCGCCATGCTCGGCCCGACCAACCTCACGGTGATGCAGCGCGAGTTCCCCGAGCGGGTCTACGACGTCGGGATCGCCGAGCAGGTCGGGGTGACCATGGCCGCCGGCATGGCCCTCCAGGGGCTGCGGCCGGTCTGCGCCATCTACTCGACCTTCCTGCAGCGGGCCTTCGACCAGGTGATGATGGACGTCGCCCTGCACCGGCTGCCGGTGATCTTCGTGCTCGACCGCTCGGGCATCACCGGCGAGGACGGCTCTTCCCACCACGGGGTCTACGACGTGACCTGGCTGCGGGAGATCCCCAACCTGGTCATCGCCTCGCCGCGCGACGGCAACGAGCTGCGCCGCGCCCTGGCCAGCGCGATCGCCCACACCGCCGGGCCGTTCGCCATCCGGTTCCCCAAGTCGACCACGCCCCGGCTCACCGTCTCGGGCCCGGTCCGCAAGGTCAAGCTGGGCGCCTGGGACGTGCGCACCCGCGGCAAGGACGTGCTCCTGCTCGGCCTTGGCAGGCTGGCCGTGACCTGCGAGGAGGCAAGCCGGCTGCTGAAGCAGGACGGGATCAGCGTGACCCTGGTCGACCCCCGCTGGGTGAAGCCGCTCGACCCGCGCCTGGGCGCCGTGGCCGGCGCCCACCGGCTGGTCGCCACCGTGGAGGACAACGTGCTCGCCGGCGGGTTCGGCTCGGCCGTGGCCGAGGTCCTGGCCGACGAGGAGGTCGGCACGCCGCTGCTGCGCCTCGGCATCCCCGACCAGTTCCTCCCCCACGGCAAGCGCGAGCTCCTCCTGGCCGAGCTCGGCCTCGACGCCGTCGGCATCGCCGAACGGGTCCGCAAGGTGCTCCACCGCCTGGAGCCCTGACCGCCCGCTCACATCCTGACCAGCACTCCGAGCAGCGCCTCCATGGCGGCAGCCTACGGGCTGGCGCGGCGCCAGAGGGCGATGGTGGCGGTGACCATGGCGAACCCGAAGCCGAGATCCTCGACGGGGGCGCAGACGACGCGGAGGCCGAGGATCTGGTCGGGGTCGTAGCTGACGATCGGGGGGCAGGTCAGGACGCCGTTCACCAGGAGCTGGAAGAAGGCGACGATGGCCAGGGCGACCCAGTAGCGGGGGTCGCGGAACAGGCCGGTGCGCAGGACCAGCAGCTCGAGCAGGACGGCGAGCACGACCCCGCAGGCCGAGGCGAGGGTGTACTCCCCGATCACCGGGACGCCCGGCGGCGGTCGGGGGCGGGGAGGAGGCGGACGACGGCCTGGTAGGTGAGCAGGGCGCAGGTCGGGACGACCACGAAGAAGACCAGCTCCTCCAGGGGGAGGCCAAGCAGCTCGATGCCGGTGGTGTAGCGGGCGCTGTAGGTCCAGTGGCCGCGGCGGATGGCGACCCAGTCCCACAGGTTGAAGACGAGGAACACCGGGACCAGGGCGGCCAGCCAGCGCCGGGGCCGGCGGTACACCCCCGCCTTGAGGACCAGCTCGAGGGGGAGGGTGACGAGCAGGCAGGCGGCCATCAGGACCAGGTAGGTGGCGCGCCCGAACACGGCCCCGGCCTCCTAGGAGCCGGCGGGCCGCCCGGGGCCGTCGCCGGCTCCTGGGCGGCCCGCCGGCCACCGCGCGACTGTCCTAGCCGGGCAGGTCGGTACCCTGGTAGTCGCGGCACTTGACCGACTCGTCGACCTGTTCGGTGGTGTTCGGCAGGTCGATCCGGCAGTTGCTCCGCTCGTACTGGACACCGGCCCAGAACGCGGCCAGGAGCAGCAGGATCGTGATGAGCAGCGAACCACCGCGGCGCATGCTGCCTCCTCGGACGGGTGGGCCTGGGGGGCGGAGCCTACCCCAATGGCCGCCCTCACCCGCGGTGGCCGAAGTTCATGCCGGCGAACATCGCCTCGGTCCGCTCCATCGCCTTGACGACCTCGGCCATGTCCTGGGCCACCTCGGTGTCGATCTGGGGGAACAGGAACTGGTTGAGCGGCTCGTTGGCGCCGACCTGGAGTCCGTACTCGTCCATGTACTCGCCGATGGCGAACTCCCAGGTGAACAGGGCGGCCGCGTCGTCGGCGGGCAGGTGCAGCCAGTAGGTGAGGTAGCGGTTGCGGGCCAGGGAGAAGGTGCGGGTGCCGTCCCGCTTCTCCTGGGCCAGCTGGTAGCCGAGCAGTCCCAGCTCGTCGTCGAAGGCCATGTCGGAGCATTCTCGCGGGCCGGGCCGGGAAGCGCCAGCGCTGCGCCTCCGTGCGTTGTCGGTCCTGCCTGCTTAGAATTCTCTGGCCGGCCGGTGTCCGCCGGGTGGCGACCGATCCTGGGACTGACCTTGGCCAGAAACACCGCCGACCTGGACGCCCTCGTCGGCCGGACGCTGGGCCGCCGCCGCTACGAGGTCGTCGCCCGCATCGCCCAGGGCGGCATGGCCATCGTCTACCGCGGCCACGACCGGCAGCTCGACCGGGTGGTGGCGATCAAGGTCCCCCGCCCCGAGTTCGCCCGCGACCGCGGCTTCTCCGACCAGTTCCGCCGCGAGGCCCGCACGGCGGCCCGCCTGTCCCACCCCAACGTCGTCGCCGTGTACGACTCGGGCGAGGAGCGGGGCCTGCCCTGGATCGTGATGGAGCTCGTCAGCGGCCGCACCCTGCGCGACCTGCTCGACAGCCAGCGGCAGCTCAGCCCCGAGACCACCGCCGAGCTGCTCGGCCCGGTCGCCGACGCCCTCGACCACGCCCACCACGCCGGCGTGGTCCACCTCGACGTCAAGCCGGAAAATCTCCTCTTGACCAGCGAGACGGTCAAGGTGGCCGACTTCGGGCTGGTCCGGGCGGCCGCCCAGCGCGGCCACGGGCAGGCGCTGGCCGCCACCGTCCACTACTGCGCCCCCGAGGTGCTGCGGGGCGGGGTGGTCGACGGGCGGGCCGACGTCTACGCCCTCGGGGTGGTCGCCTGGGAGTGCGTGAGCGGCCGGCCGCCGTTCGAGGGCGACCCCCGCCAGGTCGTCCAGCAGCACCTGGGCGGCCGGGTGCCGCCGCCCTCGCGCGTGGTCGGCGGGATCCCGGAGCCGTTCGACACCGCCGTGGCCCGGGCCACCGACCCCGACCCGACCCGCCGGTTCCTGCGCGCCTCCGACTTCGCCGCCGCCATGGGGGCGCCCCGGCGCCGCCGGGTCGACGAGACCCTGCGGGCCACCACCACGCTCCCGCCCGGCGGCGCCGACACCACCACCGGCTGGGCCCCGGCGGCCGGCGCGGCCGCGGCGGCCGGGGCGTCCGGGGCGGCGACCCAGGGGCTGGCCGGGCACACCCAGGGGGCGGCCACCCGGAGCCTGGACGG
>DASUPQ010000232.1 GCA_036280995.1 Actinomycetota bacterium
CGAGCTGCGCCCATGACGGAGCCCATGACGGAACCAATGACGAGTTCGAGCACGATCAACGGGGCGGGCACCCGGCCGGCGCCCGCTCGCGCGCCGGGCGACGAGGCGGCCCGATGACCCATCAACTGGTCTACGCGGCGCGCACCGATCGCGGCCTGGTCCGGGCCAGCAATCAGGACGCGGTGTACGCCGGCGATCGGCTGCTGGTCGTGGCGGACGGCATGGGCGGTCACGCCGCCGGCGACATGGCCTCCCGCCTGGTGGTGAACGCCTTCGTCCCGCTCGACGACCGCGACCCGGGCGGTGACCTGCTGCGGGCGTTGGCCCGGGCCACCCGGGAGGGCAACCGCTCGATCTCCCAGGTGGTGCACGAGAACCCGGAGCTGGACGGGATGGGCACCACGGTGACCGCGCTGCTGTTCGACGGCGGCCGGTTGGGCATGGCCCACGTCGGCGACTCGCGCGCCTACCTGTACCGCAGCGGCGTGCTGCACCAACTGACCCATGACGACACATTCGTGCAGTCGCTGATCGACGACGGGCGGATCACCCAGGAGGAAGCCAGCCACCACCCGCAGCGGTCGCTGCTGCTGCGCGCGCTCAACGGCACCGAGGTCGATCCGGCGCTGACCATCCGCGAGGTCAACGTCGGCGACCGGTACCTGATCTGCTCCGACGGCCTGTCCGGGGTGGTGTCCGCGGAGGTCATCGCCGAGACCCTGGCCAACCCCGATCCGGCCGCGGCGGCGGACGACCTGGTCCAGCTCGCCCTGGTGGGCGGCGGGCCGGACAACGTCACCGTCATCGTCGCCGACGTGATGGACATCGGCAGCGGGGACGGGCTGGCGCCGGTGGCGGCGGAGCCGACCGATCCGGAGGCGACCGGGCCGATCGGTCAGCTCGCATCGATCCGGATGACGGCCGAAATGCCGCGCATCCCGCTGCCCGGGATTCCGGAGGACGCGCCGGCGCCCCCCGACTACATGCCGCCGGACGAGGACATCACCGCGCCTATCGCCACGGCCGGGGCGGGTCCGGACGGTCCGCCCGCCCGGCGTCGTCGCCGCCGAACCACGATCATCCTGGTCAGCGTGGTGGTCGTGCTGGGCGTCGTCGGGCTCATCGGCTCGATCCTGTGGGTGCGCAGCCAGTACTTCGTCGGCGAGGACGCCGGTCAGGTCGTCGTCTACCGCGGGGTGGACGGGTCCGTGCTCGGCTTGCGGCTATCCAGCGTGCAGGAGGGTTCCTGCGAGCCGGGACTGAACGGCTGCACGCCGCTGATGGTCGAGGATCTGGTCCCCGCAGCCCGGGACCAGGTGCTGGCCGGCATCCGCGCCGGCGACCTGGACGACGCGCGGGCCGTCATCGTCCGGCTGGCCGGCCAGATGCTCCCGCCCTGCCCGACCGAGTCGACCGTTCCCACCACGGGCACGATCACGACCGCTCCCACCAGCGCGAGCCCGACGGCCCGGCGCACGGTGTCCGGCGCACCCGGCTCGGGCATCCCCGGCTCCGCCACCGCGACGGTCCCGGTGCCCACCTCGGGAACAGCGGCCACCGGGTCCGGCTCGGTGGGGGGGACCCCGGTACCCACCGCGTCCCCGTCCCCGGCGACGCCGACCTCGACGGGGACCCCGCTGTCCACGCGCGCGCCCGAGCCCGGCGTGACGTGCCGGGTGGTCAAGTGATCCGGCGGCGGGGGAAGGCGGCAGCCGGCGGCCGGTTCACCCGGACGGGCCGGATGGCGGAGTTCTGGATGCTGGTCTTCGCCGCGGTGGTGGTCACCTCGGCGCTGGTGATCGTCGAACTCAACCAGAGCCGCACGCTGACCTGGAGCCTGGCCTACTACGGAGGCGGCTATCTCCTCGCGTTGGCGATCGCGCACCTGCTGGTCCGCCGGTACGCGCCCTACGCCGACCCCTTGCTGCTGCCGGTCGTGGCGCTGCTCAACGGGATCGGCCTGGTGATGATCTACCGGCTCGATCTGGCCCGGCAGATCAGCGCGATCAACCGGGGTGAGGAGGTGCCAACCCCACAGACCTCGCTGCAGCTGGTGTGGACCGGCGTCGCCCTGGTGTTCTTCCTGGTCGTGCTCCTGGTGGTGCGCGACCACACCGTGCTGCAGTCCTATGCGTACACCCTGGCGCTGGTCGGCGTGGTGTTCCTGGCCATCCCGGCCGTCCTTCCTTCCAGCCTGTCCGAGGTGAACGGGGCGCAGATCTGGATCCGGGTGCCGGGATTGTTCTCCATCCAACCCGCGGAGTTCGCCAAGATCGCGCTGATCATCTTCGCGGCGGCGTTCCTGGTCTCCAAACGGACCGTGCTGTCCACGGCCGGCAAGAAGATCTTCGGCCTGGTCCTGCCCCGCGCCCGTGACCTCGGGCCGCTGGT
>DASUPQ010000233.1 GCA_036280995.1 Actinomycetota bacterium
CTGCAGCGCGCTGTTGACCGCCGCGGTCGTGGTGCCAAGCAGGTCGGCGACCTCGGCCGCCCGCCACCCCAGTACGTCCCGCAGGATCAGGACCGCGCGCTGCCGCGGCGGCAGGTACTGCAACGCGGCCACCAACGCCAATCGCACGCTGCCCCGTAACCCAACGATCGTGGCCGGATCGGCCAGTCCCCCCTCGAGCAGCGCGCCGGGCATCGGCTGCAGCCACGGCACCTCGGACGGACCGGTGGCCAACGGCGCCTCCGGGTCGTCGCCCGGGCCGCCAAGGCCGGACGGCAACGGCCGACGGTGACCCTGTTCGAGCGCACGCAGGCACGCGTTGGTCGCAATCCGGTACAGCCATCGCCGCAGCGACGACCGACCCTCGAACCCCGCAAAGGAACGCCAGGCCCGCAGGTAGGCCTCCTGGACCGCGTCCTCGGCATCCTGCACCGACCCGAGCATTCGGTAGCAGTGCGCCAGCAGCTCACCGCGGAACGGGTCCGCCAGCCGTGCGAACTCCTCCCTGTCGGCCATCGCCGCTACCGCGCCTTGCCAGCAGTGAAGCCGGCCGTGTCGCGACCAACCCACGCCGCCGGCAACGACCCCGGGCATGCCAGCAGGCCGACGGCACCGGCAGCAACGCTGACCACAGGCTGGCCGGGTTGCCGCGCCCGTTGTCCGGCATGGCTGCACCGGTCCAGAAGCGCCCGCCCTGAGCGCAACCCGCGCACGGCCCCCGCCTCGGCCGAATGCGCTACCACACCGCCGAACTCGTCCGGGCCGCCGACGCCCGGCCCCAAGCCACCCAGGCGACCGCCTACCGCGGCCGACATCACCACTCCTTGCCCGTCGCGTGGTTGTCGAGCGGATCCTTTCACCACTCCAGATCCAGCAACCGGCGACAACTCATCGGCTGGCTCATGGTCCTACCCGTGCGGCATCAATAGTCCAGAGCGCAGCAGATGGGTGCGATGTCGTCGATCTGCCCGAGGAACCGTCAAGAGTTATGGATGGCCGGGTCTTGGATGATCACGCGGCGACCTCTCCATCCTCGTCGGGACGCTCGATCACCAGCTTGAACGCCATCGCCAGGCCCGCGGCCTTGGAGCCTGGCCCCTTGGTCACCCGGGTTCTGAGCCGCACCGTGGAGAAGGTCGACTCGATCGGGTTGCTGGTCTTGAGGTGCACCCAATGCTCAGCCGGGAAGTCGAAGACGCAGAGCCGTTCCTCGGCGTCGTCGGTGATCTTGGCCACCGCCCTGGGCCGCTTTACGCCATAGTCTCGAGCGAACCTCTGGATCGCCCGCCTGGCGTGGTCACGGTCGGGGGCGTCGCGGATCTCAGCCAACGCCGTGCGCGCGCCGGCGTGCACGCTGGCGGGCAGGCAGCCCAGCACGTTGGCGAGCTTGTGGACCCAGTCGCGCTGGTGGCGGGTGGCCGGAAAGACCTCGCGGAGCGCCGCCCACAACCCAAGCGCGCCGTCCCCGACTGCCACGACCGGCACCCGCATCCCGCGGCGCCGACGGTCCCGCAGCAACTCCGCCCAGCTGTCGGTGGACTCACGCTCGCCGTCAGCGACCGCCACTAGCTCCTTTGGTGCCGTCGGCGCGTACGCCCGCGATCACCAGGCAGCACAGGCGGGCCTGCTCCAACCGAACCCGGAAATGCAGACCGTCGGCCCAGACATACACGTAGTCGCGGTCAGGCCGCGGCGGCAGAACACCTGGTAGTCGGCCTGACAGCAGCCGGCCACGGCCGCCGCCGACAGCCCCGCTGCGGAGCCGAAGAACGCCTCCAACGCGGGCACGAAGTCGCCGGTGGACAGGCCGTGTAGGTACAGCAGCGGCAACACCTCAGTGACCTTGGGGCTCTCGCGGCACCACGGCGGCAAGATCACCGAGCGGAACCGGACCCGCTCACCGCTCACCAGGTCGGTGCGGCGGTCGTCCACCCGCGGGGCTCGCACCGGGATCGGACTCCTGTCCTCCGGGATCGGGCCGCATCGGTCGGCCGGCGCGGCAAGGCCAAAACTTGCCAGGATTATCGAGACGCTGCAACCGACGTGGGCACCATGGTCCAGGCGAAAGCACGGGCCAGCATTGCGCTCCTGAGGAGGCCGTCATGCGGGGGACTGCTGTCTTGGTTCATGGGATGTGGTCAAGTCCGGCTGACTGGCGGTGGGTCGCCGAACGCTTACGCGACAACGACGTCGAGGTTGTTGTCCCCGACCTACCGTCGCATCGAACAGGATCCGCTGGGCTGACGGCCGACGCCGCCGAGGTGCGCCGCATCATTGCGAGCGCTCGGCCGCCTGTCGTCGCCGTCGGCTGGTCGTACGGATGCGCCGTGATCGACGAAGCGGCGGCGGAGGAGCCGTCCGTCACGCATCTGGTGTACATCGCCGGCATCCCGAACCCGGATCCAGGCGTGTTCTCGCCGGCTGGATCCGAGCCGGAGGAAGACCCGCATATCCTGGTGTTCGACGACGGCACGTTCGTCCTCGATAACGACTGGTGGCTCGATGAAGAAGCCGGTACGACGATGCCAAGCCACGTCCTGGCGCATCTTCACGAGCACCCACGGCGTCCGGCGAGTTCGGCGACATGGTCCGACCCCTCTACCGCCGCAGCGTGGGAGTCCATCCCCGTGACCTTCATTATCGGACGGTTTGACGACCTGGTCCCGAGCGACCGGGTGACCTGGGCCGAGCGTCATTTTGAGGTCCGGACACTGGATTGCGACCACTTCATCATCTTTCGGGAGGCAGGATTCGTCGCCGATGTTGTGATCGAGAAGCTCGACGATGCGCGTCGGTCAGGCATGACCAGCGACGGATCGAGAGAGCCTGCGTAGCGACACGTTGTCGTCCAGGTCAGGGCACTGAGTAATCGCGCGAGATGACGGTGCAGGCTCGTCGATGCTACCCGGCTCAGCGGTGAAGCTGGCACGCCCCGCCGGTCAGGCCGGCAGGCCGCCCACGCGGTCGGCCACTGGATATCGGCACCACGTATTCCACGATGTCGCTCCTCTTGACGAGAAGCGGGCATCGCATCGCCTCGGTGGGCGGCCCGGGCTGGCTATGGTCCGGCGTGCGGGTGTTCAGCGCTTGGTCGACTTCTTGGCCGTACCGGCGGCCTTCTCGGTCTCCTTCTGGACTGACTCGCCGATCGCGGTGGTGGCGCCAAGCACGCTGTGGGCCAGCTCGCGCTGGGCGTTCAGGAGCTGGGCGGCGAAGTCGAACACCGAGTCGACGACCTCGGCCGGGCTGGGCAGCTGGTCGGTGCGGGGCAAGGCGCTCTGGCCAGTGCCCGGCACGAGCTGCTGAATGGTCTCGGTCCAAGCGCGCATGCCGTCGATGACGGCCTCCTGGCTCTTGCGGATGCCGTCGAGGACCTGGGTCTGGATCTCCTGGGTGGGGTCCTTTTCCGTTGGCATGAGACGGATCCTCCTCCGCCGGGTGGTGCCACTGGTGCACACAACTGCGCTAACTAGCGTTGGCAAGAGGCTGCCAGGTCAAACCTGTCGACCGTTAGGATCACTGCATGACGGTGTTCACCGAGCACCTGGTGGAGTCCAACCGGGCCCTCTGGGTGGCCATGGCCGGCCACCCCTTCGTGCTCGGCCTGGCCGACGGCACCCTCCCCGACAGCGCCCTGCAGGCCTGGGTGCAGCAGGACCGGATCTTCGTGGTCCAGGAGCGGCGGGTGGTGGCCGCGCTCCGGGCCCACGGCCTGCCGTCGCGGCTGGACGACCTGCTCGCCGACCTGGACCACAGCCTGGTGCTGGAGGCCGAGGCCTTTACCCGGGCCGCCGAGCGCGCGTATCTGGACACCTGGACGGCCGTGGCCGAACGCAGCCCGGCCGACTCGGCCTACCACGCCTGGATCCAGAACTGGAGCGGCCTGGCATGGCCGGCCTGAGCCAGCACCTGCTCGCGCTCGGGCGGGCGAACCTGGGGCGCCAGCTGGCCCATCCCACCGTACGCGGCATCGCCGCCGGCGACCTGGAGCCCGAGCGGTTCCGGGCCTGGCTGGTCCAGGACTATCTGTTCCTGCTCGATTATGTGCGGCTGTTCGCCCTGGCCGCCGCCCGAGCGCCTGACCCCGACACCCTGGGTCGCCTGGTC
>DASUPQ010000234.1 GCA_036280995.1 Actinomycetota bacterium
GCGACCACGTCGGCGGCGGGGTCGCCGGCCCCGGCGGCGCCGAAGTCGATGACCTCCGGGCCGAGGCGATGGCTTCGCGGGTCACGGCGTCGAGCTCGCGGAGCGGCGCCCGCCCGGCCCGGGACGCCCCGGCGGGATCGACCCGGCGCAGCTCGGCCACGAACCGGGCCAGGTCCCGGGCCGCCCGGCCTTCGTCGTCGACCAGCTCGTCGGCGTAGGGCCGGCCGTCGATCGCACGGCCCGGACCGGCAGCTCGCCCAGCTCGGGGAACTGGGCGGCGACCAGGCGCCCGACGAGGCCGGCGTCGATGTCGGCCTCGTCGTCGTGGAGTTTCAACGGCCGCCCGTCATCGGCCATGGCGGCGGCCCGCGACCCACAGCAGGACGGCGGCGCCCAGCAGGACCAGGCCACCGGCGGCGGCCAGGAGCGGGGCCCAGTGCCATCCGCCGGCGGCGGCGGCCGGCGAGCCGGCGGGCGCCGGCGCGGCGCCGGACGGGGCCTGGGTGGCCGGGGTGACCTTGGCCAGGAGGTCGGCGGGGAGCGGGACCCGCCAGACCTCGCTGGCCGGGCCCTCGGAGCCGGCCAGGACCGACGTCCCGTCGGCCGTGGCCGTGATGGACTCGCCCTGGAACTGCAACGGCAGCTCCAACGCCCCGGCCCGCCGCCCGGGGGCGCGGTAGAGGAAGGCGCCCTGGTAGTCGCGGAGGACGAAGCCGCGGCCGTCGGGGAGGAAGGCGCCGTCGGTGACCACCGGGGGCACCCTGGCCACGCGGCGCAGGACATTGACCTGGTCGGTGCGGAGCCGGGCCGGGGCCCGGTACAGGCTCCCCCCGGCCGCGTCCTTGCTGGCCACGTACAGGCGGTTGCTGCGCGGGTCGACCAGCAGGGCCTCGGCGTCGTGGGGGCCGTCGGCGTAGCGCAGCCGGTAGCGGACCGCGGGCGTGGTGGCGTCGCGCAGGGTGGCCGGTTCGGTCACCTGGTAGACGGCGATCTCGGGCCAGACGCCGTTGTTGTCGCCGATGTCGCCGACGAACAGGGCCGGCCGGCCCCGGTCGTCGCGGCCGGCGGCCATGCCCTCCCAGTCCCGCGCTTCCGCCCCGCCGAGGGTCAGGGTGGCCAGCGTCCGGCCGTCCGAGCCGACGGCGTACAGCCGGGGGCCGTCGTCGCTGTCGTTGTGGGTCCAGAGCACCGCCTCGTGGCGGCCGCTCAGGGCCAGCCCGCTGGACTCGAGGATGCGCGGGTCCTCCAGCCGCACCGCCACCTCGGCCCCCTCGACCTCCTGGGCCGACGCGCCCGCGCCGTGGCCGAGGAGGAGCGCGGCGGCGAGGACGGCGGCGAGGCGGGAGCGCATGCCGGTCAGGGTACCGGCGGGCCGCCGCTCAGGCGGGTGGCCGCCCAGTGCTGCCCCGGGTGATGAGCCGGGGCATGGCGTCCTCGAAGTCGCCGACGGTGTCGCCGTCCAGCAGGGCGAGCAGCCGCTCGGCGGCCCGGGCGCCGTAGGCCATGATGTCGCGGCTGAGCACCGTCAGGGGCGGGTGGACGATCTCGCACAGCACCGAGTCGTCCCAGGCCACGATGGACAGGTCCTGGGGCACGTCCACGCCCATCTCGTGGGCCACCGAGGTGCCGGCCACGGCCATCACGTCGTTGTCGTAGATCACGGCCGACGGCCGCGGCGAACCCGACAGCAGCCGCCTGGTCGCCTGGGCGCCCTGCTCAGGGGTGTAGTCGGTGGCCGCGGTGACGGCCGAGGCCAGCTCCAGGCGGGCCGCGACCTCGCCGAAGGCCTGGCCGCGCAGCTCGGTGTGGAGCAGCCCGGACGGCCCGGCCACCCGGGCCACCCGGCGGTGCCCGAGGGCGGCCAGGTACTCGACCACCATGGCCATGGCGCTGGCGTCGTCGCTCCACACCGCGGGCAGGCGGCCGTGGTGGCCGGGGCCGCCGATGACCACCGCGGGCAGGCCCAGCTCCTCCAGCACCAGCACCCGCTTGTCCTCGACCCGCAGGTCGATCAGGAAGATGCCGTCGACCCGCCGCTCGGCCCACCAGCGGCGGTAGGCCTCGACCTCGGCGTCGCGGTCGGGCACGACCTGCAGCAGCAGGGCGGTGGAGCGGGCGGCCAGGGTGTTCTCGATGCCCGACAGCAGCTTGATGAAGAACGGCTCGACCCCCAGGGTGCTGGCCGGCCGGGCCAGGACCAGGCCGAGCGCGCCGGCCCGGGAGGCCGACAGCGCCCGGGCGGCGCTGTTGGGGCGCCAGCCCATCTCGGCGGCCAGCTTGAGGACCCGCTGGCGGGTCGACTCCGACACCCCGGGCTGCCCGTTGAGGGCGTAGGAGACGGCACCCTTGGACAGCCCGGCCCGCTGGGCGATGTCCGCGATGGTGGCCCGCTTGGTCACCCGCCCTCCCCTGCCGGCTCGCGGACGAGGCTCGGCGTCCGCTCCCACTTGTGGTCCAGCTGCGGTACTGAGGCTAGCAGCGCCCGGGTGTAGGGGTGCCGGGGCTGGCCGAAGACCCGCTCGGTGGGGCCCTCCTCGACCACCTCGCCCCGGCGCAGGATCACCGCCCGGTCGCTGATGTAGTTGCCCAGCGACAGGTCGTGGGTGATGAACACGATGCCCAGCCCCCGGGCCTTGAGGTCGCCGAGCAGGTTGAGCACGTCGATGCGGGTCGAGGCGTCGAGCATGCTGATGATCTCGTCGGCCACCAGCAGCCGGATGTCGAGCAGCAGGGCCCGGGCCACCAGCAGCCGCTGCAGCTGGCCGCCGCTGAGCTGGTGCGGGTACTTGCCCAGGACCTGGCCGGGGTCGAGCCGCACCGCGGCCAGCGACGCCTCGACCTTGTCGTGCCAGGCCCGCCCGCCGAGGCGCGGGAACCAGGTGGCACGCAGCGTCTCCAGGACCCGGTCGGCCTTGAAGATCGGGTTGTAGCTGCTGAACGGGTCCTGGAACACCCCCTGGACGTCGGCGTAGTAGGCCCGCAGCCGCCCGCCCTTGAAGCCGGCCACGTCGACCCCGTCGAAGGTGATCCGCCCGCCGCTGACCCCGGTGAGGCGCAGGATCATCCGGCCGATGGTGCTCTTGCCGCTGCCGCTCTCCCCGATCAGCGAGATGACCTCGCCGGGACCGACCTCGAGGTCGACGTCCTTGACCGCGACCAGCTCCCGGCCGCCGAAGGTGCCGACCCGGTAGGTCTTGGAGACGCCCTCGAGGCGCAGCATCTCAGGACGCCTTCCAGCAGGCCACGAAGTGCTCGGGCGCGACCTCAACGAACGGCGGCTGCTCGGCGCACTTGTCAACGGCCAGTGGGCAGCGGTCCCGGAAGCGGCAGCCGGGGGGCGGGTCGAGCAGGGACGGCGGGCTCCCGGGGATGCCCTGGAGGCGCCGGTCGCGGTAGCGGACCCCGACCTCGGGCAGCGCCGACAGCAGCATCCGGGTGTAGGGGTGCCGGGAGGTGGCGACCAGCGCGTCGGTCGGGGCCCGCTCGGCCAGCCGGCCGGCGTACATGACGATGATGCTGTCGGTGATCTGGTACGCCAGCGACAGGTCGTGGGTGATGAAGACGGTGCTCTTGACGTAGTGGCGGTCGCGGAAGTCGACCAGCGTCTCGGCCACCGCCTTCTGGGTCGACACGTCCAGGGCCGAGGTGACCTCGTCGGCGATCAGCAGCGAGGGGTTCAGCAGGGTCGAGATCACCATCACCATGCGCTGCTTCATCCCGCCCGAGAGCTCGATCGGGTAGCGGTCCAGCACCTCGGGGGCCAGGCCGACCAGCTCCAGGCGGCGCACCAGCTCGTCGTGGACGTCGGCCAGCCGGACCCCCCGCGACGCCAGCAGCTCGGCCACCAGCCGGCCGATGCGCCGGGTCGGGTTCATGGCGCTCATGGCGTACTGGGGGATGATCGAGACCTCCTTGAACCGGAAGCGGTTCATGGTGGCGTCGTCGCCGATGGGCAGCTCCTTGCCGTCGAGCTCGACCGTGCCGCCGACGTGGCGCATGCGGCCGTCGAGGCGGGTCAGGCTCTTGCCAAGGGTCGACTTGCCGCAGCCGGACTCGCCGGCCAGCCCGACCAGCTCGCCGTCGGCCACCCCGAAGCTGACCCCGTCGAGCGCCCGGACGTCGCCGCGCAGGGTCCGGTACCAGACCTTGAGGTTGTCGACCCGGAGGCTCACCGCTGGCTCAGAGCTCCCGCAGCTTGGGGTTGAAGACCTCGTCGAGGCCGACGTTCATGATGTAGAGCGCCCCCACGATCATGGTGATCCCGAGACCCGGCGGGATGAACCACCACCACATGCCCAGCGGCAGGGCGCTCCAGAGGACGGCGTTGTTCATCATCAGCCCGAGCGACATGCCGTCGGTCGGGCCGAGCCCGATGAAGTCGAGCATGGCCGCGGTCAGGACCGCCCCCCCGAAGAGCAGGATGAAGGTCATGAACAGGTACGAGCTCATGTTGGGGGCGATCTCGCGCAGGACGATCCTGGCCCCGCCGGCGCCGCTGAGGCGGGCCAGGTCGACGAACTCCCGCGACCGCAGCGAGAACGTCTGGGCCCTGATGGCCCTGGCCACCCACGGCCAGGAGAACACCCCGATGAAGATGGCCTCGGGGACGACGCCCCGGACGCGCAGGTAGGTGGCGATGATCAGCAGCACGGCCAGGCAGGGGATGACCAGCACGACGTTGGTGACCATGTTCAGGACCTCGTCCACGACCCCGCCCCGGTAGCCGGCGGTGAAGCCGACCAGCATCCCGATGACCGCCGCCAGCCCGCCCCCCAGCAGCCCGACCAGGAAGGTGGAGCGCAGGCCGTGGGCGAACTGGGCGAACACGTCCTGGCCGAACATGGTGGTGCCGAACCACCACTGGGCCGAGGGCCGCTGCGACGGCGGGCCCACGTACTCGTTGGGGCCGTGGTCGGTGAGCAGGGGGCCGACGGCGGCCACGGCCAGGAAGGCCAGCACCACGGCCAGGCCGAGGAGCAGCTTGCGGTTGCGGCGGGCGAAGTAGAGGGCCTCGCGCCGCCCCCGGGCCCGGGAGACGGTGGCCGGGGTGGCGGCGGTCGCGGCCGGGTCGGCGACGGCGAGCTCCTCGCGGTCCGAGACCGTCATGCGTCACCTCGCATCCCGACCCGGGTCCGGGGGTCGACCAGAACGTAGACGACGTCGATCAGGAAGTTGGCCAGCAGGACCCCGATGATGATGAACAGGAAGGCGCCCTGGATGAGGAAGAAGTCCTGGTTGTTGATGGCCTGCAGGATGAGGTAGCCCAGGCCCGGGTAGGAGAAGACGATCTCGGTGACCAGGGCGCCGGCCACGATGACCCCGAGGGCCAGGGCCAGCCCGGTGAGCTGGGGCAGCAGGGCGTTGCGGAAGGCGTAGCGGCGCACCAGCCGCTGGGGCGCGCCCAGCGCCTCCAGGTAGTGGCAGTAGTCCGCCTCCAGCTCGTAGATGATCATGTTGCGCATGCCGATCGCCCAGCCGCCGAAGCCGACCAGGAACAGCGAGGCGAACGGCAGGAACCAGTGCCGCAGCAGGTTGGCGCCGAACGACAGCGACCACGACGGCTCGACGTCGAAGCTGTAGCCGCCCGCGATCGGGAAGACGCCCGCCACCGTGGCCAGCGCCCAGGCGAGCAGGATGCCCAGCCACATGTAGGGCGTGGCCGTCAGCACGTAGCCGACCGGCAGGACGGCGTTGTCGAGCCACCTGCGGCGGGCCGCGTAGGCGCCGAACTTGTTGCCCGCCCACCAGCTGAGCAGGATGGCCGGGATGAGCAGGGCCAGGGTGTAGGGGATGGCCCGCAGGATGATGCTGGTCACCGGCTGCGGGAACAGCCAGATGCTGACCCCGAGGTCGCCGTGGAGCAGCCGGTTCCAGAAGTTGAGGTACTGCTGCCAGAGCGGGACGTCCAGGCCGAACACGCTGGTGTAGTAGGCCTGCATGGCCTGGTTGGCCTCGGGGCGCAGCGAGGCCCGGGCCAGCATCGTCTGCACCGGGTCGCCGGGCATGAACCGCGGGATCATCCAGTCGACCGTCACGGCGACGAAGAACGTGAGCGCGTAGATCCCGAGCTTGCGCTGGAAGTACTGACGCATCCCCTGCTCCTCGTCGCCGCGACGGCGTCGTCAGGCCGTTACTGCTTGGCCGGCTGCAGCTCGGCGAGCATCAGGATGCTGCCCAGCTCCCAGTAGTTCCGCCAGGTGACCGGCATGAGGTGGCTGTCGCCCTGCTTGGCCGACGGCCAGCCGGTCCAGACCGAGGTGTTGGCCTGCGCCCAGGCGCCGTTGTACCAGAGCGGGATCACCGGCAGCTCGCTGAGCTGGATCCGCTGGAGCTGCGAGGTGACCTTGCGCATCCCGGCCACGTCGTCGGTCGGGGTCTTGTCGAGCTGCTGGACCAGGTCCCAGGCCTTCTTGTTCTCGTAGCGCCCGAAGTTGGCCGTGCTCTGGGAGTCCTGGACGGGCAGCCGGAACATGTAGTCGTAGTACTCCCAGGGCGAGTTGGAGAGCTGCTTCTCGTTGTTGATCAGCATGTCGAAGTCGCCCTTGTTGCGGGCGTCGACCAGCGCCTGGAACTCGGGGAACTCGGTGGTGACCTTGATGCCGACGGCCTTGGCGCTCTCGCCGACGACCCGGATCGACTCCATCCAGTCCGTCCAGCCGTTGGGGACGATGAGGTCGAGCTCGATCTTGGCCCCGCCCGGTCCCTCGACGTAGCTGTCGCCGTTGGTGTCCTTGTAGCCGGCCTGGGCGAGCAGGGCCTTCGCCTTGGCCGGGTCGTAGGTGAAGCCGAGCTGGTCGACGACCGACTTGTCGACGTACTTGTCCCAGGCGGGGAGGAGGCCGGTCGGGCTGGCCGCCTGGACGATCTGGCCGTAGACGCCGTTGACGATCTTGTCGACGTCGATGGCGTGGGCCAGGGCCTTGCGGAAGGCCGGGTCGTCCATCGGCTTCTTGGTGGTGTTCAGGACCAGCCAGGCGGTGTTGGCCGACAGCATGTACGGCGGCTCGGGGAAGTAGGTCTGGACCTGGTAGCCGCCCTTGACCAGGGTGGCGATCCCGGGGAGGAAGTTGTTGGAGAGGTCGATGCCGCCCTGCAGGACCAGGCCGAGGGCCGCGTTGTTGTTGGAGTTGACGATGTCGACGATGTACTTCGGCTTGGGGTCGAGGCTGAGGGCGGTCTTGCCCCACCACTTGTCGTTCTTGACCCAGACCATCCGGTCCTGGCTGTGGGTCTGGTACAGGTAGGGGCCGCTGCCCACGGGCTTCTCGTTGGCGCCGGTGGCGACGTCCTTCTCCGAGCGGCCCTCCCACAGGTGCTTGGGCACGATCGCCCGGTTGTAGAGGTGGTTGCCCCACTGCTGGTAGAGGGGCTCGGAGAAGGTGAAGCGGACGGTCCGCTCGTCGGGCGCCTCGGCCTTCTCCAGCCAGTCCCAGAGGTTGTGGTACGGGACCGACTCGAACTTGCCCAGCTCGAACGTGAACACGACGTCCGCGGAGGTCAGGGGCTTGCCGTCGCTCCAGGTGAGGCCGTCGCGCAGGGTCAGCTCGTAGACGTTCTTGCTGGCCCAGTCACCCTTCTCCGCCAGCCAGGGCTTGTACTCGCCCTTCATCGGGTCGTAGATGAACAGGTTCTCGTAGACCAGCCCCTCGGTCCCGGTGGCGTACTGCCAGTCCATGATCGGGTTCCAGTTGTTGGGCGGCCCCCACTGCGTCCCGCTGATGTACAGCGTCTCGTTGCGGGGGTAGGACGCCGGCCCGGCGGCCGGCGTCCCGCCGGCGGGCTGCTGGCCCTGCCCGGAGGTGGATCCGCCGCCGGAGTCGTTCCCGGTGCATGCCGCCACCAGCAGGCACACCACCGAGACGAGGATCGCCAGCCTGAGCTTGTCTCGCATTCCAGTCCCCTTTCTCCTCTACTACAGGGACCCCACCAGGGTCGGGGGCTCCCGCCGCAGGACCCGGACGCCGTAGGCGTCGAGGGTGACCTCCTCGGCGGGCCGCCCGGTGTGGAGGTCGGCCAGGTGGCCCTGGACCGTCGGCTTGACGGTGACCTCGGTGTCCGACTGGCTGACCAGCCAGACGAGGTTGCGGCCGTCCCGGTGGCGCAGCTCGGCGGCGAAGACCCGCGGGTCCTCCACCGTCACCGGGCGGCTGAGGCCGGCCACGGTGGCCAGCGCGTCGTAGATCCGCCAGGTCGGCTCGGGGTTGACCCGGGCCGCCGCGGCCGCGAGCTGCTCCAGCGGGTAGGTGCACAGCACCAGCCGGCCGCCGCCGGTGGTGGCGCGTTCCAGCAGCACCGGCCGCAGCTGCTGGTCGACGGCGACGACCTCGGCGGTGACCGGCCGGACGGGCAGGAACGCGCGGACGTGCTGGTTGCCGCCGGCGCGGAGCTCGAGCCGGCTGCCTTCAGGGATCGACCCGAAGTCGCGCACGAAGGTGACGACCACCTCCTCATCCTCGATGGGGTCGACGAGCCCGTGGGTGAGCTGGTGCTCGACCCCGAACATGCGGTCCAGGCCGGCGTACCAGGGGCCGCGCTGGACGCCGTGGCCGCCGGCGCTCCAGGAGACGTAGACGACGGCGCCGTCGCCGGCGAAGCGCTCCAGGGCCCGCCACCCCGGGGCGGTGAGCTGCTTGGCGGACGGGACCAGGTAGAGGCGGCGGCCGGGCTCCAGGCCGTCGCGCTCGCGCATCGGCCGCACGGCCACGTCGGCCTCCCAGGCGGCCACGTACGCCTGGCGGAGCGAGTCGAGCACGAAGACGCGGTCGGCGGGCTCGGTGAACGGGTAGGGGTGCTCGAGGTAGGAGGCCACCACCAGGGCGGCCTCGGCCGGCGGGCGCGACAGGTTCGGGAGGTCGACCGCCTCCAGCAGCTCGGCGAAGGCGCGGACCTCGGCCAGGTGGGGCTTGGGGGCGCCGGTGTGGTCGGTCAGCCCGAAGTGCATCTCGAAGGGGTGGTGCCGGTAGGGGTCCTGGTCGGCCAGGTGGTCGTAGTCGGTGTTGTTCCAGGCCAGCCAGCCGGTCGCCCCGGCCAGCAGGCTGGTGTGGAGCACCTGGCGGTAGTAGTGGCCGGCGTTCTCCGATGACGAGAAGCCGCTGCTGACGCCGAACTCCTCCAGCACCACCGGCTTGCCGGCGAAGCCGGCCAGCTCGCAGGCGAAGGCCGGTCCCAGGTGCAGCCGGGCCCGGTCGGTCTCCATCCGGTAGACGTGGGGGCCGACGAAGTCGACCAGCGGCGCGGTGGCCCGCAGCGAGAAGCCGTTGTCGATCCCGCTCAGCTCGATCCCCCAGGCGCCGTCGCCCAGCGACACCGGCTGGGTCCCGCCCCCGGCCCGGACGGCCTGCACCAGCAGCTCCGCCCAGGCCGTGACCACCGGCGCCGGTGCCGGGCCGCCGTACAGCGGCATCTCGTTGGACAGCAGCCAGCCGGCCACCGCCGGGTGGGCGGCGAACCGGCGGGTCACCTCGCCCACGAACCAGGCCTGGCGGGCCACCATCCAGACGTCGCCGTACAGGTCGCGCCCCTGCCGCCAGGCCGGGTCCCAGTTCTCCCCCGACATGTGCCCGACGATGAAGGTCGGCACCGTGGCCATCCCGGCCTCGGTGTGCCGGTCGAGGAAGTCGGCGAACCGGTCCAGCATGCGCTCGTCGAGGCGGCCGGGCTCGGGGTGGAAGTCCGGCCAGTAGCAGAAGGACCGGGTGAGGTTCATCCCGTTGGCGGCGAGGGTGGCCAGCTCGGCGCCGACCACCTCGGGGTCGTAGCTCCGCCACATCAGCGGCCCGCCGGTCCGCGACCAGAAGTTGACCCCCAGCCAGGGCCGCCCCTCCAGCAGCAGCATCTCCCGGTCGCTCCCCACCGCGGTTCCCTCCGGTTACTGAACCGTGTAAGTGAAGGGATGAAAGCATCCCGGGCAGAGCGCGTCAATACCTAGAAGATGGTGCACTTCCTTCCTGACTGAACCGTATAAGTTCAGAAGCCCTGGTGGCCGGGGGTCGCCCCGGGGAATAGGTAGTCCGCCCGATGCTCCCGGGTCGCCTTAGGCGGATCGTGGCGCTCGACGGACCGGGTGCGACCGAGGCGGTGACCATGCGGATGGGCGGCTCTCCCTGCTGCTGG
>DASUPQ010000235.1 GCA_036280995.1 Actinomycetota bacterium
AGCGTGCAGGACGGCGACCGGCGGGTCGAGCGCGACCTCGAGCAGTTCCTGGCCGCCAGCGACACCACCGCGTTCCTGATCGTCCGCGGGGACACCCTGCTGTACGAGGGCTACTTCAACCGGGCCGGACCCGATACCGTCCAGACCTCGATGTCGGTGGCCAAGTCGGTGCTTGGGGTCCTGGTCGGGATCGCCATCGGCGAAGGCCGGATCGGCTCGGTCGACGACCCGATCACCCGCTACGTACCCGAGCTGGCCGAGCGTGACCGGCGCTTCGGCAAGATCACCCTGCGACAGCTGCTGACCATGACCTCCGGGCTCCGCTACGAGGAGGACGGCGGCCCCTGGGGAGACGACACCGCCACCTACTACGCGCCTGATCTTCGGTCGCTGGCCCTGCGCGAGACCGAGGTGGCGGAGGCGCCGGGCCGCCGCTTCCACTACAACAACTTCAACCCGCTGCTGGTCGGGCTGGCCCTGGAGCGGGCGGTCGGCATGCCGGTCTCGGCCTACCTGGAGACCAGGCTGTGGCGGCCGCTGGGGATGGAGGCCGACGGCTCCTGGAGCCTGGACAGCCGGGCCAGCGGGTTCGAGAAGATGGAGAGCGGGCTGAACGCCAGGGCGGCCGACTTCGCCAGGTTCGGGCTGCTGTTCGCCCGCGACGGCGCCTTCAGGGGCCGCCAGCTGGTGCCGAGGGCCTGGGTGCGGGACCCGGCCCTGGTGTCGACCCGGGGTCGGGGGCCGGCCGGCGCCTACCAGTGGTTCTGGTGGGTCCAGGACCAGCGCCGGCCCCGCGCCCAGTTCGCCAGGGGCAAGTACGGCCAGCACATCTACGTGGTCCCGGCCAGCGACCTGGTCCTGGTCCGCTTCGGCCGGGACGCCGGCTACCGGTACTGGCCGGAGCTGCTCGACGACCTCGCCCGGCGGCTGGACGAGGCCGAACGGGCCACGACGACCCGACCTTGACGGCGTGCTGGGAGGCGACGGTGGAAGACGGCCGAGGACGGCGACAGCCCGACCGGGAGGCGGCCCTGGGCGGGCTGCTGTTGCTGCTCGGGGTGCTGGTCCTGGCCGGCCAGGCCCTGGAGCTGGAGCTGGGACGGGTCGGCTGGCCGTTGTTCGTGATCCTGCCCGGCCTCGGCCTGCTGGGGCTCGGCCTGACCGGGGACGGCCGGCCGGGTGAGGTCCTGGCCATGGCCGGGGGCGTGGTCACGATGGTCGGCCTGGTGCTGCTGGTCCAGCACACCACCGACCGCTTCGAGACCTGGTCGTATGCCTGGACCCTGCTGGTCGTCGGCGCCGGGATCGGCCGGTGGCTGGCCGGGATCGCCCGCGGCCGCCGGGACCTGGCCGCCAGCGGCGGCTGGCTGATCGCGACCGGCCTGGTCGCCTTCCTGGCCTTCGCGGTGCTGTTCGAGGCCGTCATCGGCATCGGCGGCCGCACCCCCGGAGGGGCCGGCCGCTACACCCTCGCGGTCCTGCTGATCCTTGCCGGCCTGGTCCTGCTCGGCCGCCGCCTGCTGACGACCCGGCGGCCGTGAGGTCCGCTATCTGGCTCGGCGGCGTGCGGCTGGCCGGATGGCCTGCCAGGCGGCGAGCAGGATGACCGCGCCGATGATCGACCCGATGATGCCGCTGGGTCGCAGGGCCAGCCCGTCTCCGCTGAGCAGGCTGACCAGCAGCCCTCCGACGAACGACCCGGCCAGGCCGACGACCAGCAGCTCGGCCCAGTTGATGGGCTGGTTCCGGGCCAGGAGCAGGTGCGCGATCCAGCCGGCGAACATGCCCCAGACAAGGATGAACAACAGGATCATCGATGACTCCTCTCCCACCAGTGCAGGCGCGATCTTACGGCCAGGCGGGCGGATGCGGTGAACGCGCCGAGGGCTATCCGCCGAACCGGTCGATCAGCAGCCCGTGACGCAGGCCCCGGTCGCTCACGGTCAGCGTCTGCTGCCCCAGCTTCTCCATGACCGTCCGGACGATGCACGCGCCGGCCAGGATGACGTCGGCCCGCTTGGGCTGCAGCCCGACGGTCCCGCGGCGGGCGTCGGCGTCGCGCGACCGGTAGCGCTCGATCTGGCGGTCGACCTCGGACCGGTCGAGGACCGCGCCCTGGACGGCGTCGGGGTCGTAGGTGGCCAGCCCGAGCTTGACGGCCGTGAGGTTCGTCACCGCGCCGCCCATCGCCACCAGGACGTCTGGCGGCGGGCGGCCGTCGATGGGGGAGAGGTCGGCGGAGATCGCCGCCATGGCGTCGCGCAGCACCTCGGGTGTCACGGCGCCGGCGAGGCCGAAGCGCTCGGTGTAGCGCACGGCGCCGACGTTCACGCTGAAGTGCTCGTCGACGCGCTCACCCTGCCCGAAGGTGAACTGGGTGCTGCCGCCACCGGTGTCGAACACGGCCAGCGACCCCTCGCCCACGCCCAGCTCGGCCCGCACCGCGAGATAGGCGAGCCGGCCCTCCTCCTCGCCCTCGATCACCTCGACGGCGACGCCGGTGCGGGACTGGATCGCCGCGACGACGTCGTCGCGGTTCCGGGCGATCCGCAGTCCCGCCGTGCCGGCCGCGGCGGTCGCCCGCACCCCGTGGCGTCTCGCCTCCTCGACCATGCCGGCGATCGCGGCCAGCGTCCGCTCCAGCGGTTCGTTCGAGATCGTCCCCCGCTCCTGGAGCTTCTCGCCGAGACGGGTCATCTCGGCGCGGTCGACGATGGTGTGCCACCGCCCGGCGGCGTCGCGCTCGGCGATATGGAACTTGATCGAGTTCGTCCCGACGTCGATCACCGCGTAGCGGCGAGGCCCGGCGTCGACGAGGGCCGCGAGCCCCAGCGGATAGCTCGTGTTCACCTCGCCGTCGAGGCCGAGGCTGCGGACGGCGGCGACGACCGCGGAGGCGTCCTCGGACTCGACCGCGACCGTCCGCGTGCCGTGTCCCTCAGCCTCCACATCGGAGAGCTCGGCCATGCAGCCGCCGATGGTGTAGCGGACGCGCCGCTTGTGGACCCTCACCGGCCGCACCCCGCCGACCGGCTCGACCACCTCGGCGAGGAGCTGGTCGAGCGTGTACGCGTCCCGGTCGAGCGGAGGCGGCTCGACGCCAAGGGCGTCGAACACCTTGGAGACCTCGGCCGCCGGCAGCGGGAAGCCCTCCTTCAGCACCGGCTCCCACCGCTCCAGGCCGTCATCGTCGACCTCCCGGAGCACCTTGATGTCCAGCAGGTCGTGGCGGACCTTGACGTTGGCGCGGGTGGCGGCGAGAAGGTAGAGCTCGTCGCTCTCCACCACCGCTCCCGGGGCCAGCTCGGCAAAGACCTGCTCCGCCGTGGCGAGGTCGTCGCCGAAGACACGCCATTCCCAACGGGGGACGATCGTGGCCATGGCTGCCCTCCCCGGGCCGTGGGGCCGTCGAGCTGTCCGTCTCCGACCATGCTAACCCGGCGAACCGCGAGGTTCCGCCGAGCTCCGCGCCGGATGCCATGCGTGCAGGTCAGCGGTGGTCCACGCAGACCCATCCCCGCTTCGGGAAGGCGATGAGCTGCCGGCATGACGGGTCGAGCGCAGGCGCCTGGACGCCCGGTTCGGGGACGCCCGGTACCGGTTCGGACACCGCCGTACGCCCGGCGACGTTGACCACGCCTCCCACCAGGGGCGGAGACCATGGCCGCGACGACGACCACGCGGCGCCAGACCTGCCCGGGGAGCTCCGCCTCCCCTTGCGCCAGCAGGGTCCGGGCGAGCAGCCGGCGTGACCAGAGCAAGTACCTTGGTCCGCATCGGCGACGAGAGGAGCGGCGGATGATCGACCACGTTGGCTTGGGAGTCAGCGACCTGGAGGCGAGCAAGGCGTTCTACCGGCGGGCGCTGCGCCCGCTCGGCTACGAGCTCCTGATGGAGCGCGACGGCTCCGCCGGCTTCGGCCGCGACGGCAAGCCCGACTTCTGGATCCACGCCAACCGGCCCCTGAGCGGCCCGACCCATGTCGCCGTGGCCGGCCCC
>DASUPQ010000236.1 GCA_036280995.1 Actinomycetota bacterium
GCCCACCTCGAAGCCCCCCCACCCCGGGTCACCACCCTCCGCCCCGACCTGCCCCCCGCCATCGACCAGGTCGTCGCCAAGGCCATGGCCAAGGACCCGGCGGCCAGGTTCCCCACCTGCCGCGCCCTGGTCACCGCCGCCCGCCAGGCCCTCGACCCCGCCCCTGGCCGTGACCACCCGAGCGCCCCTCTCCCACCCGGCCCGGTCCCGCCCGCCCCGGCCCCGGGCACGCCCGACCCCCACCCACCTGGCGTTCGGGCCCCCGAACGGGAGGGTAGCCGACCCGCGGCGGGGGCGGGTGGCGCTGTCCACAGCCCCCCGACCCCGACCGGCTGGCCGGCTCCACCTGCCCCGGTCGCCGCCCTTGAGGGCTACCTGCCGCTGCGGCGACCCGCGCGGCGGGTGCGGCTCGCCCTGGGGGTGTCGATCCTGCTCGCCCTGGCCAGCGCGGCCGCCAACCTGGGCGACACCCAGGCGGCCAGGGAGCTGACCGGCGGCACCGGCGACCTGTACCTGTGGGTCGGCGCGGTCCAGGCGGCCTGGTTCCTGGTCACGGCCGGGCTGTGGCTGGCCTGGTTCCGGCGCGCCTACCTGAACCTGCCCGCCCTCGGGGCCAGGCGGCTGCGCTTCCGGCCCTGGTGGGCGGTGGGCGCCTGGCTGGTCCCGGTGTTCAGCCTGTTCCGCCCCAAGCAGGTCCTCAACGACATCTGGCGGGCCAGCGACCCCGACCTGCCGCCCGACCAGGCCGACACCTGGCGCCGGCGCCCCGTGGCCGAGCTGCTCGGCCGGTGGTGGCTGGCCTTCCTGGCCTCGGTCCTGGTCCGCAGCATCACCACCGAGGCCGTCCACGCCGCCGCCGACCTGATGCTCCTCGGCCTCCTCCCCGAGCAGTTCGAGAGCTTCCAGCCCTCGGCCGGCATGCAGGTCCTGGCCGACCTGCTCACCGTGCTCTGCGGCCTGCTCGCCCTGCGGGTCGTCCGCCGCACCACCGCCCGCCAGCACGACCGGGCCACCCGCCTGGCCGCCACCGGCGCCATCGCCCGCCGCTAGAATCGCGGCCGCAGCCGAACAGCCAGGAGGGACCGCCGGTGGGTGAGTTCGTACGTCTGGAGGTCGACGAGGCCAGCCGGGTCGGGACCATCCGGCTCGACCGGCCGCCCGTCAACGCCCTCAACGCCCAGATCCAGGACGAGCTGCTGGCGGCGGCGGAGGAGGCCGGGCGGGACGAGCGGGTCGGGTCGGTCGTCCTCTGGGGCGGGGAGAAGGTGTTCGCCGCCGGGGCCGACATCAAGGAGATGAACGGCCTCGGCTTCGCCGGCATCTCGACCAGGCCGACCGACCTGGCCGACGCCTGCGACGCCCTGGCCCGCATCCCCAAGGTGGTGATCGCGGCCGTCAACGGCTACGCCCTGGGCGGCGGCTGCGAGGTGGCCCTGACGGCCGACTTCCGGTTCGCGGCCACCGACGCCAAGTTCGGCCAGCCCGAGATCCTCCTCGGCGTCATCCCCGGGGCCGGCGGCACCCAGCGGCTGCCCCGCCTGGTCGGGCCGGCAAAGGCCAAGGAGATGATCTACTCGGGCCGCTTCTACGGCGCCGCCGAGTGCCAGGCGATGGGCCTGGTCGACGAGGTGCACCCGGCCGGCGAGGTCTACCAGCGGGCGTGTGCGGCCGCCGCCGGCTACGCCAAGGGCCCCGGCCTGGCCCTGCGGGCGGCCAAGCAGGTCATCGACGCCGGCCTGGAGGCCGGCATCGACGCCGGGCTGCTGCTGGAGCGCCAGGCCTTCCACTCGCTGTTCGCCACCGAGGACGCCGCCGAGGGCATGGCCTCGTTCGTGGCCAACGGCCCGGGCAAGGCGACCTTCAGGAACCGTTAGCGGCCGACCGGAGCGCGTCGGCGGCCCGGTCGGGGTCGACCACGTTGATGATCACGCCCGTGCCCAGCTCGAAGCCGCCGTAGGTGGTGAGGCGGGGGAGCAGGTGCAGGTGCCAGTGGAAGTCGTCGACCCCCGGCGGGGCCGAGTGCAGCACCAGGTTGTAGGGGGCGTGGTCGCCGGCGACCCCGCGGAACCGTCGCAGCAGGTCGCGGAGGCTGGCCGCCATGGCGGTGTCGTCGTGGCCGCCCTCGTCGAACCGGGGGCGGTGGCCGGCGGGCAGGAGCAGCGCCTCGAACGGGGCCGCCGACGCCCACGGGCAGAGGGTGAGCAGGTCCCCGTTGGCACCGACGAGCCTGGGGCCGCCGCGCTCGGCGGCCACGGTCGCGCAGGCGGCGCAGGCGTCCCCGGCCAGCCGGTCCACCTCGGCCCTGACGCGGTCGGGCCGTCCGGCGGTGCCGAACACCTGGCTGTGCGGGTGCTCCAGGGAGGCCCCGGCGGTGCGGCCCTGGTTGACGATGACCAGCACCGCCCCGAACGCCTGGTCGCGGTGGGCGGCCAGGCGCCGCCGCCAGGCCGCCATCGTGCGCGCCACCGCCACCGGCGGCAGGTCGGCCAGGGTGGCCTCGTGGTCGGGGTTGTGGATGACCACCTCGTGCACCCCGGCCGTTGGGACCGACCTGTAGAGGCCCCCGATCGACCGGGAGGCTCCGCCCCACGGCGCTTGATCCACCGGGGCACCCCTCCGGGGTTCCCCGGACCCCTCCGGCGCCTCCGGCTCCATGAGCCCCCCGGACCCCCCGTTGTTGCGTGCTTCGGCCGGGGGGCCGGCGAACGCCGGGAACTTGTTGGGGACGACCCGGACATGCCAGCCGGGCTTGTCGGGCTCGGTGCCCGGGTCGCGGTCGGCCCAGACCTCGGGCGGGGTCATGTGCTCGTTGCCGGGACAGAACGGGCAGCCGAGCGGCCCCCGCGGGGTGCCCACGTCGCCGAGGAACGCCTCCGGCCTGGCCGCCCGGCCCACCGTGATCGCCACCCACCCGCCGCTGAGCGGGTCCTGGCGCAGCTCGCCAGGAGCGTTGGGCAGGGCCGGCGGCGGCAGGATGCGGGCCATGGGCCCGCAGCCTAGACCATCCGCGAGACCTGGGGGTGTGGACAGGCAAAGGGTCGGCCCGTTGCGGCATCATGGTCGCCGGCCCGGACACGGTCCGGCACCGGCCACCCCTGGAGGCAGCGTTGAAGATCCTGGTCACCGTCAAGCGCGTGCCCGACACGGCCGCCGAGAAGCGGCTCGACCCGGCGGACAAGACGCTCGACCGCGAGTCGGTCGAGACGATCCTCAACCCGGTCGACGAGTACGCCGTCGAGGAGGCCCTGCGGCTCAAGGAGCAGCACGGCGGCGAGGTCGTGGTGCTCTGCATGGGCCCGGCCTCCGCCCTGGCCACGGTGCGCAAGGCGCTCTCCATGGGGCCGGACGCGGCCGTCCACGTGCACGACGACGCCCTCCACGGGTCGTGCGCCTTCAACACGGCCAAGGTGCTCCAGGCGGCCGTCCGCCAGGTCGAGCCGGACATCGTGGTCTGCGGCTCGGAGTCCACCGACGCCCGCACCTCCCTGGTCCCCAGCGCCCTGGCCGAGTACCTCGGCTGGCCAGGGCTGACCGGGGCCAAGCAGCTCGAGGTGGACGGGTCGACCATCCGCGTCCACCGCGAGACCGAGAACGGCTACGACGTGCTCGAGGCCGAGGGGCCGGCCGTGGTCAGCGTGGTCAAGGGCATCAACGAGCCCCGCTATCCGTCGTTCAAGGGCATCATGGCCGCAAAGTCCAAGCCGGTGACCGACTACACCCTGGCCGACCTGGGCGTCGACCCGGGCGAGGTCGGCACCGCCGGCGCCACCACCGAGGTCGTCGACTTCGCCCCCCGGCCTCCGCGGCAGGCGGGACAGCAGGTCAAGGACCCTGGGGACGGCAGCGCCGCCGTCGAGCTGGCCGAGTTCCTGGCCGGCCACAAGTTCATCTGAGACGGGAGTAACGCGATGCCGCCAGTTCTCGTTCTGGTCGAGCATGAGGATGGCGTCACCAAGAAGGTGACCTTCGAGATGCTGACCAAGGCCCGCGACCTCGGCGACCCGGTGGCCGTGTTCGTGGGCGAGGGTCTCGAGGCGGCCCGCGAGGGCCTGGCCCGCCACGGCGCCACCGCCGTCTACGCCGCCGGCGGCGACCACCGGCTGTCCGGGCCGCTCACCGGCGCCCTGGCCGCCGCCGCCGACCGGGCCGAGCCGGCCGCGGTCCTGGTCGCGGCCACCCCGCTGGCCAAGGACGCCGGGGCCAGGCTGGCCGCCCGCAAAGGCTGGGGGATGCTGGCCGACATCGTCGACCTCGACGGCGACCTGGTCGCGACCCAGAACGTGTTCGGCGGGGCCACCACCGTGCGCGCCCGGGTCCGCACCGGCACCCCGGTGCTGGCCGTGAAGCCCAACTCGTTCCCGGTCGAGGAGGCCCCGGCCGAGCCCGAGCTCGTCGACCTGGAGGTCGCCGAGGCCCAGGAGCCGGTCCGGGTGACCGACCGCGTCGTCCAGGAGGAGGGCGGGCGGCCCGACGTGGCCGAGGCCGAGATCGTCGTCTCGGGCGGCCGCGGCCTCCAGGACCCGTCGAATTTCGCCCTGGTCGAGGCGCTGGCCGACACCCTCGGGGCGGCCGTCGGGGCCAGCCGGGCCGCGGTCGACGCCGGCTGGTACCCCCACCAGCACCAGGTCGGGCAGACCGGCAAGACGGTCTCGCCCCAGCTGTACGTCGCCGTCGGCATCTCCGGGGCCATTCAGCACCGGGCCGGCATGCAGACCTCCAAGACGATCGTCGCCGTCAACAAGGACGCCGACGCGCCGATCTTCGCCATCTCCGACTTCGGGGTCGTGGGCGACCTGTTCAAGGTCATCCCCAGGCTCACCGACGAGGTCGCCAAGCGGAAGGGTTGATGAGCAGCCGCCAGCCACCCCGGGAGCCGGCCCGCCCGCGGCGGGCCGACCGGCCGACGGCCCCCGCGGCCGCGCGGACCAGCGTGCGCGCCGCCGGGCGGGCGATCGCGCTCATGGCCACCGAGCCCCGCCGCCGCCGCGCCCAGCGCCGGGCCCGGATCGCCCTGGGCCGGGCGGTCGCCGCCCACCTGGCCGGCCAGCCGGCCCCGCCGCTGCTCGCCACCCCCCTGGCCGCCCACCGCGCCGCCCAGCTCCGCCTGGCCTCGACCGACCCGCCACCCCGCCCGTCCCCGAGCGCCAGCCTCACCACCCGCCCCCCGGGCAAGGGAACGGCGGCGGGTCCGGGGGCCGCTCCTGCGGGCGGTTCCGCCTCGGAGGCCGCTCCGGCGGGCGGCTCGACCTCGGGGACCGGCTCCTCGGTCTGGTCGGCGCTGGGCAACCGCCCCGCGGCCGGGCCGCCGGCGACCGGGGCGCCGCCCGGGTCCTCGGGGCCGCGGGTGGCGTCGCGGGCCGGGCGCTCGGCCCGGCGGGACCGCGACCTGGCGGCCGAGCTGGAGCGCCTGCTGATGATCGTGGTCCAGTTCCTGCCCCGTCTGGCGGCCAAGCTGCGGCTGCGGGCGGCGGACGAGCGGCTCGGCGCCTGGGCCACCGGCCTGAGCGACCCGCAGGACCCGGTGGTCGCGGCGGCGCGCACCCAGGCCGCCGAGGCCCAGCGGGCGGCGGTCTCGGCCAGAGTGGCCGCCTCAGCCAACTGGCGTCAGGCCGTCGAC
>DASUPQ010000237.1 GCA_036280995.1 Actinomycetota bacterium
GCCAGCCCGACCCCGGCGCCGACCACCGGGAACCAGGGGACGGACCGGGCCAGCTCGGCCGGCGCCCGCGTCCCGGTCCCGGTCGGCACCCGGGTCAGGAACGACACCGCCCCCAGCAGGTCCCTCACCGGGGTTCCTCGCCCGCCCCGCCGGGTGCGGCACCGCTCCCGCTGCCGGCTGGGCCGTTGTCCAGGCCCCATTCGGCGAAGGTGGCGACCTCGGTGACGGCGGCCGCGGCCAGCCGCAGCAGGGGCACGGCGGCCAGGGCGCCGCTGCCCTCCCCCAGGCGCATGCCGAGGTCCAGCAGGGGCCGCTTGCCCAGGCGCTCCAGCAGGGCCGCGTGGCCCGGCTCGGCCGAGCGGTGGCCGGCCACGGCGTTGGCCAGGGCGCCCGGGCGGAGCAGCTCCAGCGGCGCCACCGCGGCGGTGACCACGAACCCGTCAAGGACCAGCGGCAGCCGGCGCAGCCGGGCCTCCAGGGCCGCCCCGGCCAGGGCGGCCAGCTCGGCCCCGCCGGCCTGGCGCAGCACCTCCATGGGGGCCGTCCCGGTCGGGACCCGGGCCCGGGCCGCCTCGACGGCGGCGACCTTGCGGGCCAGGCCGGCGTCGTCGACGCCGGCGCCCCGGCCGGTGGCGGCACCGGCGGGCCGGTCGAGGAGGATGGCGGTGACGGCGGCGGCCGCGGTGGTGTTGCCGATGCCCATCTCGCCAAGGACCAGCAGGTCGGCGTCGAGCCCGGCGACGGCGTCCCGGCCGGCCTGGACGCAGGCCCGGAACCGGGCCGGGTCGAGGGCCGGCCCGCGGGCCAGGTCCCCGGTGGGGTCGCCGACCCCGACGTCGACGACGTCGAGGGTCGCGCCCACCTGGCGGGCGAGCACGCAGGCGGTGGCCACGCCCTCGCGCAGGGCCTTGACCATGGCCGCGGTCACCTCGGCCCCGTAGGCGCTGACCCCGGAGGCCGCGACCCCGTGGTCGGCGGCGAACACCACCGCGGCCGGGCGGCGGACGGCCGGGCGGGTGGTCCCCTGCCAGGCGGCCAGCCACCCGGCCAGCTCGTCCAGCCTGGCCAGTGCCCCGCCCGGGCGCAGCACGGCCGCGGCCCGCCCGGCGACCGCGGCCGCCGCCCGCTCGTCCGGGCCGGGCGCGCCGGCCAGCAGGTGGGCAACCTGGCGGTCCAGCCCCGCCCCCAGGTCAGCCATCGGCCATCCCGAGGGTGGCCAGCGGGTCGGCCAGGGGCACGGCCCGCCCGGCGACCAGCAGCAGGGCCTGGTCGGCGGCGGCCGCCCAGACGGCGTTGACCTGGCCGAGCAGGTCGCGGTAGCGGCGCGACAGGGCGTCGGCGGGGACGATCCCGGCGCCGACCTCGTTGCTGACGGCCACCGTCGGCGCCGCCCGGGCCGCGGCCGCGGCCGCCGCCGACCGGGCCCGGGCCACGACCTGCTCGTCGTCCAGCCCCTCCTCCACGAGGTTCGACACCCACAGGGTCAGGCAGTCCAGCAGCACGAACGCGCCGGCCGGCGCCCCCGCGAGGGCGGCCTCGACCTCACGCGGGGCTTCGACCGTCCGCCAGGCGCCGGGCCGCTCGGCCCGGTGGCGGCGGATGCGCTCGGCCATCTCGGCGTCGCCGGCCTCGCCGGTGACCACCACCGTGACCGGGCCGTCCCAGCGGCCGGCCAGCCGCACGGCCAGGGCCGACTTGCCGCTGCGGGCGCCGCCGAGGAGCAGGGTCAGGGCCATCAGTAGTCGATGCCGCGGCGGGCGCCGACGCCGCGGTCGTAGGCGTGGCGGAGCTTGCGCATCTCGGTCACGGTGTCGGCGACCTCGAGCAGCTCGGCCGGGGCGTCGCGGCCGGTGGCGACCACGTTGACCGACGGGGGGCGCTCGGCGATGGCCCCGGCCACCTCGGCGGGGTCGATCCAGCCCCAGTTCATCGGGTAGGTGACCTCGTCGAGCACGACCAGCTGGTAGTCGCCCGAGGCGAGCACCCGCCGGGCCGCCGCCCAGGCCGCCACCGCCTTGGCCTTGGTGGCCTCCAGGTCCTCGGAGTCCCAGGTGAAGCCGTCCCCGAGCGGGTTCCAGTCGACCCCCAGGCGGCGGCCCAGCTCCTCCTCGCCGGTGCGCCAGCGGCCGGACTTGAGGAACTGGATGACGCAGACCTTCCAGCCACGGGCCACCGCCCGCAGCACCACCCCGAACGCGGCCGTCGACTTGCCCTTGCCGTCGCCGGTGTTGACCAGGACCAGCGAGGGCGCCCGGGCCCGCCCCGGCCGCTGCGGCGGCTCCAGGGGCGGTTCGGTCGAGGTCATGTGGCCACCTGCCTCTCTGCCGCCCGCTCTGCCCCGGCGCGGACCGGGACGACCACGACGCCGCCGGCGGGGTCCTCGAGCACGCGCACCGACGCGTGGTAGTGCTGGGCGATGACCGGCTCGGTCAGGACCTCGCGGGCCGGGCCGGCGGCCGCCACCCGGCCGCCGTCGAGCAGGACCAGCTGGTCGGCGAACTGGCCGGCCAGGGTGAGGTCGTGCATGGCGCTGACGACCGTCAGGTCGAGGTCGTGGCGAAGGGTGTCGACCAGCTCCAGCACCTGCTGCTGGTGGCCGACGTCCAGGCCGGTGGTGGGCTCGTCCAGCAGCAGCACCGGGGCCTGCTGGGCCAGGGCCCGGGCCAGGACGACCCGCTGGCGCTCGCCGCCGCTCAGGGAGTCGAGCCGCCGGCCGGCGAACGCGGCCAGGTTCAGGTGGTCGAGCACCGAGGCCACGACGGCCAGGTCGCGACGGGTCTCGGTGCCGAAGTAGGGGATGTGGGGGGTCCGGCCCAGCAGCACATAGTCGCTGACGGTGACGCCGGCGGGCACGGCCGGGATCTGGGGGACGAGGGCGACCCGGCGGGCCAGCTCCCGGCGCGACAGGGTCGCCCCGGCGGCGTCGCCGACGTGGATCTCGCCCTCGTGGGGCACCAGCCCGGCGATGGCCCGCAGCAGGGTGGTCTTGCCCGACCCGTTGGGCCCGATCAGGCCGAGCCGGGACCCGCCGGGGATGCGCAGGGTCAGCTCCGACAGCACCGGCCGCCCCTCCAGGGCCACCGACACCCCGCGGAGCTCGATGGCGGTCATGGCGCCCGCCGGGCCGACCGCAGGACCAGGGCGAAGAACGGCGCCCCGACGAACGCCGTGACCACCCCGATGGGCAGCTCGGCGGGGGCCATGACGGTGCGGGCGGCCAGGTCGGCCAGGATCAGGAAGGCCGCCCCGGCGACCAGGCTCAGCGGGGCCAGGAGCCGGTAGGAGGACCCGACGACCAGCCGCACGGTGTGGGGGACGATGATGCCCACGAACCCGATCAGGCCGCTGACCGCGACCGCGGCCGCGGTGGCCAGGGTGGCCCCGGCCACCACCACCAGCCGCACCCGGGGCGCCCGCACCCCGAGGCTGGAGGCCTCGTCGTCGCCGACGGCGAGGACGTCGATGAGGCGCCCGTGGAGCAGGATGACGACGGTGCTGGCCAGCGCGTACGGCGCCATCAGGGCGACCTCGCGCCAGCCGGCGGTGGTCAGGCGGCCCAGGATCCAGCCGTAGACCTCGCGCAGCGTCTCCGACTCCCGCTGCTGGACATAGGTCTGGATGGCGGTGAGGAAGGCGGCCACGGCGACGCCGGAGAGGATCAGGGTGGTGCTGGTCCGGGCCCCGCCCGAGCGCCCGAGGGCGTAGGCGGCCACCACCCCGGCGACGGCCCCGGCGAAGGCGGCCACCGGCAGCAGGTCGACCACCCAGCCGGAGGTGTCGGGGCCGTGGGCGATGGCCAGGGTGGCCCCGAGCCCGGCCCCGGCGGCCGCCCCGAGCAGGTACGGGTCGGCCAGGGGGTTGCGGAACACCCCCTGGTAGGCGGCCCCGGCCAGGGCCAGCATGGCCCCGACGAGCCCGCCCAGGACCACCCGGGGCAGCCGCAGCTGCCACAGGATGGCTGTCTCCGGGGCCGACAGGCCCGAGGTGGTGTCGACCAGCGGCAGCCGGTCGGCCAGCTCGACCAGGACGGCGCCGGGGTCGAGCCGGACCGGGCCGACCAGGACGGCCAGCAGGGCCGCCCCGGCCAGGACGGCGCAGGCGGCCAGCAGCGGGCCGGCCCGGAGCCGGGCCGGGCCCGGCCCGGGCGCGACGGGGAGGTCGTGCCCGGGCCGGCGCTCGGTGACGGTCACGAAGCGACCGCCTCCGCGGCCTGGACCTTGGCGGCGATCACCTTCAGGAAGTCGACCACCCGGGGCCCCCAGCGGGAGGCCACGTCGTCGTCCAGCTCGACCACGCCGCCGGTCTTGACGGCCGTGACCTGGTCCCAGCCGTCCCTGGCGGCGACCGTCCTGGCCGACTGGCCGCAGCACTTGGTGTCGGCCAGGAAGATCAGGTCGGGGTCGGCCTTGATCACGTACTCGGCCGACAGCTGCGGGTAGCCGGTGCCCTCCTTGTCGGCCGGATCGGCGATGTTCTCCAGGCCGAGCTGGGCGTACAGCTGGCCGATGAAGGTCTTGGAGGTGGCCGTGTACAGGTTCTTGTCCAGCTCGTGGTAGTAGGTCAGGGGCCGCTCGGGCCGGTCGGCGCCGGCGATCTTCTCGATCTCGGCCCGCATCGTCGCCGCCAGCTGCCCGGCCTCGGCCTCATGCCCGGTGGCCTGGCCGAGCTCCTCGAGCTGGGCGTAGGTGTCGTCCAGCTTGGTCGCCGCCGGCTGCTGCAGGGCCGGGATGCCGAGCTTGGAGAGGCCGGCGGCCAGCTCCCCGGGGTCGTCGGAGTAGACGACCAGGTCGGGCTTGTAGCCGGCGATGGCCTCGATGTTCGGCTCGTAGGCCGACAGCTCGGTCTTGGGGGCCTCCTTGGGGTAGTTGGAGTTGCTGTCGACGGCCACGACCTGCCCGCCGGCGCCGATGGCGAACAGCATCTCGGTCGCGGTCGGCGACAGCGACACGATCCGCTGGGGCGCCGGCTTGGCCTCCTCCGAGGCCGGCCCGTCCTGGCCGCAGCCGGCCAGCACCAGGGCCAGGAGCAGCAGCGCCAGGCCGCCGGTCCGGTAGCGGTGTCTCCTCATCCATCCTCCTCTCGGTCGGAGGATGCGAGGCTCGTGTGGGAACCGAGGCATAACCCGCCCTTCCTCCGAGGACTGAGCTTGCGGCCACGGAGGCAGGCGACCTGGCTCGTCCCCGCCGGGGAAGGGGGCGGGGCCTCACAGTTGCGGGACAGCGCCGGGTTCACACCGGACTTCGCTGGTCCCCGTGGCACCCGGCGGAGGCGCCGGGCGCGCCGAGTATATGACAGACTCCGCCCATGACAGGTGCGACAAGACGGACGCTCGACACGATTCTGGACGCCATGCTCGACGCGTTTCCGTCCCAGGGCCGGGAGCTGGGCCTTCGCATCTACGAGGGGCGGGTCGACGACCTCTCCCCCGCCGGGCTGCGCCGCCGGGCCGCCGAGCGCCGCCGCCACCTGGCCGAGCTGGCCGCCCTGCCCGCGGGCGACGGGCAGGAGGCGGCCGACCGCGACCACCTCGCCCTCGTCCTGGCCGAGGAGGAGCTGCTGCTGGCCCGGCGCGAGCAGGCCCGGCGCGATCCGCTGTGGGCGGGTCGGGTCCTCGGGGTGACCTCGTACCTGTCCGGCCCGGAGGCGACGGCGGCCGAGCGGGCCGACGGCCTGCGCCGGCACCTGGAGCAGGTCCCCGACGCCCTCGACGGCCTGGCCGCCGGGCTGGAGGAGGTGCCGCTGGCCTTCCGGGAGGCGGCCGCCGACGTCCTCGGTGGCTACGCCAGCTTCTACCGGACCGAGGTCGCCGCCCTGGCCGGGGCCGCGGCGGCCGAGCCGGCGGCGGCCGCGGTGGAGCGGTACGCCGCCGCGGTGGCCGCCCAGGACGGGCCGCCGCTGGCGCCCTGGGGGCCGGCCGACTTCGCCGAGCTGGTGCGGGTGCGGACCGGCACCGCCCTCGACCCGGCCGGGCTGCTGGCCAGGGGCCGGGCCGAGGCCGACCGGCAGCTGGCCGCCCAGTGGGAGGCGGCCGCCCTGGCCGGCGGAACCCCGGCCGAGGTGCGCACCCGGGCTGCCAAAGGCGCCCCGGCGGCGACCGAGCTGCTGGACGCGGCCCGGGCGTCGGTGGCCGAGTGCCGGCAGTTCGTGGTCGACAGCGGCTTCCTGTCCCTGCCCGGCGACGAGCCGCCACAGTTGGAGGCGGCCCCGCCGTACCTGCGCGGCGCCCTCGCCTTCCACGACGCCCCGGGGCCGTTCGACCCGGCACCCCCGTCCAGCTTCCGCTACTACCTGACCCCGCCCCTGCCCGAGTGGGACCGGGAGCGGACCGGGCGCTGGCTGGCCCTGTTCGAGCCCAACATCCTGGCCGTCTGCACCCTGCACGAGACCTATCCCGGCCACCACGCCCACGAGCTCCACCTGCGCCCGGCCCCCAGCCGGGTCGCCACCGCCCTGTACAACGAGATCCTCGGCGAGGGGTGGGCCCACTACTGCGAGGAGGCGGCCTTCGACGCCGGCTTCCGCGCCGGCGACCCCGAGGCCGAGGTGGCGATGCGGACCGACGCCCTGGTCCGGGCGGCCCGCCTGCTGTGCGCGGTCGGCATGCACACCCAGGGGATGACCCTGGAGGAGGCGACGGCCGAGTTCGAGACCACCGCCGGCCTCGACCCCGACCACGCCCGCCTCGAGGCCGTCCGCGGCACCTGGGACCCCGGCTACTTCGGCTACACCCTCGGCAAGCTCGAGATCCTGGCCCTCCGGGACCGGGTCGGCGGCGACCTCCGCCGCTTCCACGACCGCCTGCTGGCCTACGGCACCCCGCCGCCGGCGATCGCCGCCCGCCGGCTGCTGCCGGCCTGACTCAGCTGGCGACCACGAACACGGCGATCAGCACGGCGACGCCCAGCGCGACCCAGAACAGCGGGTCGATCCCGGAGGCGCCGCGCCGGTAGCCGTACCTCCGCCGGGTGCCGCCTCTCCTCCTGTACCGGGCCATCCGCCTGCCTCCTCGAGGATCGGGACATCTGGTTGGTCTGGTACTTCCCCGGCAAGCCCGCTCCCAGACCCCTACTGTTGGGCGATGCGTGCCACCACTCGCCCCGACCGGGCCGCGACCGTCGCCGCCCTTGGACGGGTGGTGGCCGCCGGGGCCTGCTGGGCCCTGGCCGCGGTGCTGGCCAAGGTCGCCTTCGACCGGGGCGTGCCGCCGGTGCGCCTGGCCGAGGCCAGGGTCCTGGTGGCGCTGCTGGCCCTGGCCCCGTTCCTGGTCTGGCGGCGGCCCGACCTGCTGCGGCCGCCGCCGGGGACCTGGCCGGCCCTGGCCGGGTTCGGGGCCAGCGTGGCCGCGGTCAACCTGACCTACTACGTGGCCATCGACCACCTGCCGGTCGGGGTCGCCCTCGCCCTGCAGTACACCGGCCCGGCGATGCTGCTGGCCGTGACCACCCTGACGCTGCGGGGCCAGGAGTCCCGGCCGGGGCGGCTGGCCTGGGCGGCGGCCGGGCTCACCCTGGCCGGGGCCGTGCTGGTCAGCCGGGCCCTTGAGGGGCTGGGGGCGCTCGACCTGGCGGGGCTGGCCGCCGGGCTGGCCTCGGCCGTGCTGTTCGCCACCTACCTGCTCTCGGCCGAGCTGGCCGGCCGCCGCGGGGCCGAGCCGGCGACCACCCTGCTGTGGGGGTTCCTGGTCGCGGTGGCCATCTGGTCGCTGACCGTGCCCTGGTGGTCGTGGCCGGTGGCCACCCTGGCCGACCCCGGGGTGGTGGCGGCCGTGCTCGGGGTCGGCCTGGTCGGCACCCTGGTGCCGTTCGCCCTGGCCGTCGGGGCGGTCCGGGTGATCAGCGCCTCCACCGCCGGCATCGCCGCCACCTCCGAGCCGGTGTTCGCGGTCGCGTTCGCCTGGGTGCTGCTGGGCCAGCACCTCAACCCGGCCCAGCTCGCCGGGGCCGCCCTGGTCGTGGCCGGGGTCGTCCTGGCCCAGCTGGCCGCCGCCCGGTCCCGGCCGGGGGGTCGGGGGCCTCATGACTAGGCCCCCGGAGGATCAGGCCTAGCCGAGGCGCGGGAGGACGTCGCGGGCGACCAGGGTCGCGGCCAGGCAGAGGAAGGCCACCGCCGACACGGCCGTGAACCAGGCCTGCCCGCGGGTCCCGACCCGCCGCCCGGAGCGGGCCACGCCGAGGGCGATCACCGCCTCCAGGCCCGAGGCGACCAGGAACCAGGTGGCGCAGAAGACCACCACCCCGGCCGCGCCGCCGGCCCGCTGGGCCGCCAGCAGCGCCGGCGTCCCCGTGGCCAGCCAGAAGGTCCAGGTGAGGGGGTTGGCCAGGTTCCCGGCGACCCCCTTCCAGAACGCCCAGCGGTCGTCGGCGACCAGCCGGCGGTCGGCGTGCCAGAGGGCCACGGCGTCGCCGGCCGCCTGCCAGGCCAGGCAGAGGAGGAACGCGGCCCCGATCAGCCCGACCCATAGCGCCCCCCGCTCCAGCGACGAGATGATCCAGGCGAAGGCGATGGCCGGGACCAGCAGGACGAGGTCGGCGGTGGCCGACCCGAGGATGACCCGGAAGGCGGCCGGGAACCCGCTGGTGGCGGCGTGCTGGACGATGACCACGAAGATGGGACCGACCGACAGGGCGGCGCCCACGCCCAGCAGCATCCCCAGCCACAGCACCTCGGTCACGCCGGTCATGGTAGTGGTCGGCGACGGCGACTAAGGTGTGGGTTGGAGAGACGACCCCCCGATCCCAGGGAGCCGACGGTGAGCGACGAGGGCGAGAAGGTCACCGCGGGCGGGGCGCTGGACCAGCTTCCCGACCCCGATCCGGACGAGACCAGCGAATGGCTGGACTCGCTGGGCGACGTCGTCGAACGCGAAGGCCCGGGCCGGGCACGCTTCCTCCTCCGCAAGGTCCTCGACCACGCCGGCACCCTCGACGTCGGCCTGCCCCCGCTGCCCTCGACCGACTACGTCAACACCATCCCGGCCTCGGCCGAGCCCGAGTACCCGGGCGACGAGGAGCTGGAGCGGCGGCTGCTGGCGATCGTGCGCTGGAACGCGGCCGCCATCGTGTCGCGGGCCAACCGGCCCGAGCTGGGCGTCGGCGGGCACATGGCCTCGTACGCCTCGGCGGCCGAGCTGTTCGAGGTCGGCTTCAACCACTTCTTCCGGGGCAAGGAGGGCGGCGCCGGCGACCAGATCTTCTTCCAGGGCCACTCGTCCCCTGGGGTGTACGCGCGGGCGTTCCTGGAGGGCCGGCTCACCGAGGCCAACCTGGACGCCTTCCGCCAGGAGAGCAAGCCCGACGGCCTGTCCTCCTACCCGCACCCGCGGCTCATGCCCGACTTCTGGGAGTTCCCGACCGTCTCCATGGGCCTCGGCGCCCTGAACGCCATCTACCAGGCCCGCTTCAACCGCTACCTCCAGGACCGCGAGCTGGTCGACACCTCCGGGTCGCGGGTGTGGGCGTTCATCGGCGACGGCGAGATGGACGAGCCGGAGGCCCAGGGGGCGCTGACCGTTGCCGGCCGGGAGCGGCTCGACAACCTGGTCTTCGTGGTCAACTGCAACCTCCAGCGCCTGGACGGCCCGGTCCGGGGCAACGGCAAGATCATCCAGGAGATGGAGGCGCTGTTCCGCGGGGCCGGCTGGAACGTCATCAAGGTCGTCTGGGGCCGCCTCTGGGACGACCTCCTGGCCCGGGACGAGACCGGGGAGCTGGTGGCCAAGCTGAACGCCACCCCCGACGGCCAGTTCCAGACCCTGGCCGCCGAGGGCGCCGGCTATGTCCGCGAGAAGCTGTTCGACACCAAGGGGCTGGCCAGGCTGGTCGACGGCAAGGCCGACGCCGAGCTGGTCGCCCTGGCCATCGACCGGGGCGGGCATGATCTGCGCAAGGTGCACGCCGCCTACCGGGCCGCCCTCGACCACCAGGGCCAGCCGACGGTGATCCTGGCCAAGACCATCAAGGGCCGCGGGCTGGGGCGCGAGTTCGAGGCCCGCAACGCCACCCACCAGATGAAGAAGTTCGTGCGCGGCACCCTCAACACCTTCCGGGACCGCCTCGGCATCGACGTGCCCGACGAGGCCCTGGAGAAGGGCTACCCGCCCTACTACCGGCCCCCCGAGGACTCCGACCTCCACAAGTACCTGCAGGAGCGCCGGCGCGACCTGGGCGGGCCGGTGCCGACCCGGGTCGACCGCTCGGGCCCGCTGGAGCTGCCCGCCAAGGAGCTGTACGGCCAGCTCAAGAAGGGCTCGGGCAAGCAGGAGGTCGCCACCACCATGGCCCTGGTCCGGCTCATCCGGGACCTGCTCCGCAACAAGGACGTCGGCCAGCGGATCGTGCCGATCATCCCCGACGAGGCCCGCACCTTCGGGATGGACTCGTTCTTCCCCAACCTCAAGATCTACTCGTCGCAGGGCATGAACTACGACGCCGTCGACCGCGAGCTGGTGCTGTCCTACAAGGAGGACGCCAAGGGCCAGATCCTCCACGAGGGCATCACCGAGGCCGGGGCCATGGGGTCGTTCTCGGCCGCCGGGTCGTCCCACGCCACCTTCGGCGAGCCGATGATCCCGCTGTACATCTTCTACTCGATGTTCGGGTTCCAGCGGACCGGCGACTCGATGTGGAGCGCCGGCGACCAGCGCTGCCGCGGGTTCCTGATCGGGGCCACGGCCGGCCGGACGACCCTGAACGGGGAGGGCCTCCAGCACCAGGACGGCCACTCGGCCCTGGTCGCCACCACCAACCCGGCGTGCGTGACCTACGACCCGAGCTTCGCCTTCGAGATCCCGGTGATCGTCGAGGACGCCCTGCGCCGCATGTACGGCGACCAGCCCGAGGATCTCTTCTACTACCTGACGGTCTACAACGAGCCGTTCGTGCAGCCGCCCATGCCCGACGGGCTGGACGAGCAGCTCATCATCCAGGGCCTCTACCGCTACCAGGCGGCCGAGGGCTCCCCCGCGTTGCGGGCCCAGATCGTGACCAGCGGCAGCGCCATGCCGCTGGCCCTGCGGGCCGCCCGGCTGCTGGCCGACGACTGGGACGTCGGCGTCGACGTGTGGAGCGCCCCCGGCTGGCAGCGGCTGCGCGCCGACGCCCTCGACTGCGACGAGTGGAACCGGCTGCACCCCACCGAGGACCGGCGTGTCCCCCTCGTGACCAGGACCTTCACCGAGGTCGAGGGCCCGATCGTCGCCGTCACGGACTGGATGAAGCTGGTCCCCGACCAGATCTCCCGCTGGGTGCCGCGCCCCTACACGATCCTCGGCACCGACGGGTTCGGCCGTTCCGACACCCGCCCGGCCCTGCGCCGCCACTTCAAGATCGACGCCGAGAACATCGCCGTGGCCGTCCTCCAGGAGCTCGCCCTCGAAGGCGACCTGGAACCCGACCGGGTCGCCGAGGCCATCAAGCGGTACGACCTCGACCCGGACGCCACCACCGAGGTGCCCTGAGCCGGTAGCCCCGGGGCTACTGCCAGGCGGCCAGCCGTGACGGGCGGCCCCGGTCCTGGCAGCGGGCGTCGGACGACGGCCCGCTCCCGGGGCCGGCGATGGGCCGCCGCTGGCCGGTGGCGGGCGAGGTCAGGATCAGCCGGGCCGGCCCCTCGAGGGCCTCGTTGCCCACTCGTCCCGGTAGAAGGACCAGAACAGCGGGCCGCCGCCCATGACCAGCGACCCGCCCTCCTCGCGGATCCCGTCGCCCGGGAGGTCGCCCTCGAGGCTCCTGGTGGCCGGGTTGCCGGCGACGGGCAGGAGGCGGCCGTCCCGCTCGGCCCGCAGCGACAGCTTCGCCCGGAGATGGCAGGGCGGGCCGCCGCGGGACCGCACCCCGCCGCTGAGGAAGAACCGCTGGCCGGCGGTGCCGTGCTCGCCGGTCCAGACCATCTGCCACTGGTCGGACCGGCAGCGGGGCAGGCTCCGGTCCCCGCGCGACGGCCGGGTCGCGGTCACGGGACGCGCCGATCGGACGAGGCCTCGGCGACGGCCCGGTACCGGTCCCACAGCGGCGTGCTGCCGGCGTAGATGGTCGCGGAGACGCCGTGGGGGCCGCAGCGGTGGGGGTGGATGCCCTTGCAGTCGCGTCCCCAGTCGATCGACCAGGTGGCCGACCGGCGCCGGTCGGCGACGTTGGCCGGCACCGGT
>DASUPQ010000238.1 GCA_036280995.1 Actinomycetota bacterium
CGATACCGCCGTCTCAGCAAGGACTACGAATACCTCACCGCCACCTCCGAGGCGGTCATCTACCTAGCCATGACCCGGCTGCTGCTCCGTCGCCTCACCCGCCCATGAGCTTTTCAGACACCCTCTAAGCGTTCTCCTACCGCTGTGCTGGTGTACTCAGCCCCATTTGTCGGCGACTATGGGGAAGCGAGCAGTCCTGGAGTAACCAAAAGCGCTGGTGAGAAGGAGTGACGTGGGCGCGGGAGGAGTTGAACCTCCGTCCTCTTCCGTGTCAGATCCAACGCCCGCGATGCGGCCCGTACATTGCAGGGGTAACGAATCGTGGACGAGAGTGAGGAAGCTGCAGGTGAGCGCCGCTGCTAGCGCTCGGATGCTCCCACGATCCGTCACGCTTCTTCAGCGGTCCTGTTGGCTCTTATGACGGTCGGTTGCTGCCCATCTGCTGCCCGACGACGGAGCTGAGACCTTCTGGATCACAATCTGAACCGCCCGCTGGGATCATCTCTGCTCTGTGATCTGAAGGGCCATGACCTGCGGTTGGCCTGAACGTCTTGCCCCGCAACAGCTAGTGACCGCTGACGCCCGTGCGCGACTGCCGCGGCACGGACCCGAGTGCGGACCGAGCGCGAAGGCCCACCGGCCGTGCCCACTGGACGACGGTTTCGCTCCGCGGCACAGCGGGCGGGTGGGCAGGTGGAGCGCACCGCCAGCGGCCATCTCAAGGTCATCGGGCCCGCGCCCGCCGGTTCGGCCGGCGTCGCCCTGCGGGCCGTTGTAGGGCCGCCCTCGTGGCTCCAGGAAGGGCATTGTGCGCGAATGCGTGGGTAGGGTTGGTCAAGCAGCACCGTCTGCTACAGGCCATGCCCGCGGGAAGGCGCAGGTACGAGAAGAAGGGGAAGGGTGGGCATGAGCGCACTGAAGACCCTGGCGCTCGTCGTACTGGCCGTCATTCTCGGCTCAGTAACCACCGAGCTTCTTGCTGGCGGTTCGGCGCTCGTTTGGTTGGTGGCTTCCGCTCTTTGGACGTGGCTACTGCTCCGCGGCCATCGGCGCCAGGAAACTCACGAGGAGTAGCAATGAGCCGCAAGAAGCTGAGGAAGGCGCTCAAGGACCCGAACACGGTCCATTAGGTGCGCCTGGGCGACGGCCGCGTGGTCGAGTGGACTGGCAACGACGACAGCCCGCTACGGGAAGCGCTGGCTACCAGCCCAGGACGTTGACACCCCACAGGACGCGAGGGCGGCCAAGGTGGCGTTGCGCCGCTCGCTGGGCAAGGACGCCGACGGGCCGGTGAGCCGCTGGCTGAACCGGCCCCTGTCGACCCGGCTGTCGATGGTCCTGGCCCCGCTGCGGCCGGCACCTGATCTGGTGTCGCTGGTGGCGTTCACGTTGGGTCTGGCCGGCGGGCTGCTGGTCCACGCGAGCTCGGTCGCCGACGGGGTCGATGGGGAGGTGGCCCGGCTCCAGCTGCGGGCCGGGCCGCGGGGGGCGCTGCTGGATGGGCTGTTAGACCGGGTGGGCGATGCGGCCATCCTGGGCGGGCTAGGGCTGTGGGCGCTGAACGGCCACGGCCCCGAGGGGGTGTTGGTGTGGACCGTGGCCGCGACCGCCGGGGCGTTGTTGTCGATGCGTCCAAGGACCGGGCGGCCGCCCTGGGGCTACCGCCCGCGCCTGAGCGGGCGCTGGGGTGGCTGCTGGGCGGCCGGGACGGCCGGCTGCTGCTGGTCGCCGTGGGCGCGGTCCTGGGCGCACCGGTCGCCGCCCTGGCCGCCGTCTCCGCCACCTCGGCGCTGTCGCTCGGCCTACGGGTCGGCTTCCTCCGCCGCCCGCCGGCTCGCGACATGGGGTCTTGGAATTAGCCGGCCAGGGTGGGAGGTGCCTTCGGGGGTGCGCCTGCCCTGCGCCGTAGCCATCCCGGCGCGTTCGGGTCGATGGCCCGCTCGATGAGCTTCACCGACCACAACCGCCGGCCGTCGGCCGTGATGTAGGGGGCGACCCGCTCTGCGGCTTCGGTCACCTTGGCCAGGTCGACGCGGAGTAACTCTGCCACGCGGGCAAGGGGTGCGGCGATCGGCCATGCACTCCGGTCGACAGCACCCGCGCGCAGCGGGAGCTTCACCATCTCACCCAACAGCGTATCAGCAAGGCGAACGCTCACTCGTCGGCCACCTTCGCGACCACGTGATGGCGCTGTCGCAACGGTCGGAAGGTCCGAGCAGGCGGAGCCTCAGGTCTTGTCGGACAACACCGCTCGTAATGTGTCGGTGGCCAGGGTGATGGCGCCCCGGGCGGCGTTGGTGTCGGCGAGGGCGTTGAGCATGACGAAGTCGTGGATGACGGCGTGGAAGCGGTCGGCGGCGACGGGGACGCCGGCGTCGCGGAGTTTGTCGGCATAGGCCTCGCCCTCGTCGCGAACCACGTCAGCTTCGGCGGTGATGACCAGGGCGGGGGGCAGACCGGCGAGCTGCTCGAGGCTGGCGCGCAGCGGGGAGGCGGTGGGCTCGGCCCGCTGGGCGGGGTCGGTGGTGTACTGGTCCCAGGACCACTGCATGGCGTCGCGGCGCAGGTAGTAGCCGGTGGCGAATTGACGGTAGGACTCGGTATCGAAGTTGGCGTCGGTGACTGGGTAGAAGAGCACCTGGTGGCGGAACATCGGACCGCCATGCTGCTTGGCCAGCAGCGTGACCGCCGCTGTCATGTTCCCGCCGACGCTGTCGCCGGCGATCGCGATGCGGCTGGGGTCCAGTCCCCGCTCCTGGCCGTGCTCGGCGACCCACTTGGCCACGGCGTAGCACTCCTGGATGGCCGTGGGGTACTTGGCCTCCGGGGAGCGGCTGTAGTTGGGGAACACCACCGCGGCCTGCGCCCCGACGGCGAGCTCGCGGATGAGCCGGTCGTGGGTGTGGTGGTTGCCGAAGACCCAGCCGTCGCCGTGGAGGTAGACGATCACCGCCAGCGGCCGGCGGGCGCCCTGCGGGCGCAGGATGCGCACCGACACCTGGCCGGACGGGCCGCCGGGCACAGTGGTGTCCTCGACGTCGACGGTCAGCTTCTTGACCGGGCCGGACTGGAGTTCATCGATGGTCCTGCGACCCTGGCCCGGGCCGAGCTCAAACCAGTAGGGAGGATTCGCGTTGGCGTCGACCACGGCCTTGGCCTGCGGCTCGAGGAATACCGGCTTGGGCATGACTGCCTGGTCCTCCTCCTCCTGGCCGCAGCTGTGGTGCTCAGCGAGCCGCCCGACCGCCGTAGTCGTCCCGTTGCCAGGCCAGCTCCCGGGCCATGGC
>DASUPQ010000239.1 GCA_036280995.1 Actinomycetota bacterium
GGTGCCGGCGCCGCCCTGGCCGGTCCCGCGCCCGGGTCGCAGGTGCCGGCCCCGACCCTGGGCCGGCTGCTGCTCGCCTGGTCGTTCAACCCCCTGGTCACCGTCGGCCTGCTGGCCGCGGCCATCGCCTACCTCCAGGCCCGGCGGCGCCTGGTCGCCGACGGGGTGGCCTGGCCGGCGCGGCGAGCTGCCTACTTCCTGTGCGGGATCGGCGCCCTCGCCCTGGCCCTGCTGTCCCCGATCGAGGCCTACGACACGGTGCTGTTCTCGGTCCACGTCGGCCAGCACATGCTGCTCACCATGGTCGCCGCCCCGCTGCTGGCCCTGGGCGCCCCGGTCACCCTGGCCCTGAGGGTGGCCAAGGGGAAGACCCGCCGCCGCATGACCCGGGTGCTGCACAGCCCACCCCTCAAGGTCATCGGCCACCCGCTGGTCGCCTGGGTGCTGTTCACCGTCACCCTGTACGGGCTCTACTTCTCGCCCCTGTTCGACCTGACCCTGCGCGAGCCGCTGGTCCACGACCTGGTACACCTGCACTTCCTCGCCGCCGGGCTGCTGTTCTGGTGGGTGGTGGTCGGCCTCGACCCGTCCCGCTGGCGCCTGCCCCACATCGCCCGGCTGCTGTTCGTGTTCCTGATGGTGCCGTTCCACGCCTTCCTCGGGGTGGCGATCATGAACAGCGGGCGGGTGCTGGCCCCGACCCTGGAGACCTTCCAGCGCGACTGGGGGCCGACCCCGCTGGCCGACCAGCAGGCCGGCGGGGCCATCCTCTGGGGGGCCGGCGACCTGATCGCCCTCGTTGCGGTGCTGGGCGTGCTCATCTCCTGGGCCAGCTACGAGGAGAAGGTGGTGAACGTCCGCGAGGACCGTCGCCTGGCCCGCGAGCGCGCCGCCGGTCGTCCCCCCCACCCCGTCAGCCGGCCCCCGGTCCCGTGAGCGACCCGATCCCCGATCCCCCGGGGGACCCCCCCGGGCCGGACCTCACCGGCAAGGTTCGCGCCTGGTGGGACGCTGACGCCGCCACCTACGACGACTCCACCGACCACGGCTGGGCCGCGGCCTCGCCGGCGCTCCGGGCCGCCTGGAACGCCGCCCTGGACCGCCTGCTCCCCGGCCCGGGCGCGCGGGTGCTGGACGTGGGCGCCGGGACCGGGTTCCTGTCGCTGGCCGCGGCCAGGCTGGGCCACCAGGTCACGGCCCTCGACCTCTCGGGCGGCATGCTGGAGCGGCTGCAGGGGAAGGCCGCCGCCGACGGGCTCGAGGTCGAGCTGGTCGAGGGCGGTGCCGCGGAGCCGCCGCCCGGGCCGTTCGACGCCGTGGTCGAGCGCCACCTGCTGTGGACGCTGCCCGACCCGGGGGCCGCGCTCGCCGCCTGGCGGGGGGTGGCCCCGCAGGGACGGCTGGTGCTGTTCGAGGGGCTGTGGGGCGGGGCCGACCCGCTCGAGGCCCTGCGCGGGCGGGCCCGGGAGGGGCTGCGCCGGTTGCGCGGGGAGCCGGACCACCACCACGACCACTACGACCCGGCCGTCCTGGAGGAGCTGCCGCTGTCCGGCGGGACCCACCCCGACCGGCTGGTCGAGCTGGTCGAGGCGGCCGGCTGGGGTCCGGCCCGGCTGGAGCGGCTGCGCGACGTCGAGTGGGCCCACCTGCTCGCCCTGCCGGCCAGCGTCCGCCTGCTCGGGGTGACGCCGCGGTTCGCGGTGGTCGCCGGCTGAACTAGACTCGAACCGCCCGACACAAGGAGGCGACCTCCGTGGCCACCGACCTGATCTGCCCCAAGTGCCAGGGACACATGCGGACCTACGAGCGCAGCGGCGTCACCGTCGACCAGTGCGGCGACTGCCGCGGCATCTTCCTGGACCGGGGCGAGCTCGAGCGCCTGGTCGATGCCGAGCAGGGCTGGCAGCGCAGCCATTCCGCGCCCCGCGACCGGGACTACGAGCGCGAGCGCGACTACGAGCGGGGACGCGACCGCGGGTCGAGCTTCCCGATCCCGTTCGGCGGCGACGACGACGACGACGATGACCGCCGCCGCTACAGCCAGGGCTCCCACAGGAAGCGCAAGAAGAGCTTCTTCGACGAGCTCTTCGATTAGCCACGACCGGCGCCTGCCGCGGCGGCTGGTGCAGCTGTACGCCGGGCTGGTGCTCTACGGCGTGTCGATGGCGCTGATGGTGCGCTCCTCGCTCGGGGTGATGCCCTGGGACGTGCTGCACCAGGGGCTCGCCCGCCAGCTGGGCTGGTCGCTGGGGACGGTCACGATCGTCGTCGGGACGCTGGTGCTGCTGGCCTGGATACCGCTGCGCGAGCGGCCGGGGCTCGGCACCCTCAGCAACGTCGTGGTCGTGGGGCTGGCCGTGGACGCGGTCCTGGCCGTGCTGGCGGCGCCGGAGGGACTGGCCTGGCGGGCCGCCTTCGCCGCCTCGGGCATCCTGCTCAACGGCGTGGCCACGGCCGCCTACATCGGGGTCGACCTGGGGCCAGGGCCGCGCGACGGGCTCATGACCGGGCTGGTGCGGCGCACCGGCGGCCCGGTTGGCCTGGTCCGGACGGCCATCGAGGTCGTGGTGGTCGCGACCGGCTGGCTGCTGGGCGGCACCCTCGGGGTCGTGACCGTGCTCTACGCCCTGACCATCGGGCCGCTGGTCCACGTGCTCCTGCCCCGGCTCACGGTCGCCCCGGCCGGAGCGGCCCGCTAGCTGGCGAGCTCGGCCTCGGGGTCGGCCTTGAGGTCCATGGCGGCGGCCTCGAGGGCCTCGCGGACGGCGCGGCCGTAGATGGTGCCGAGGAAGGCGTAGCCGGCGCTGGAGGGGTGGAACCGGTCGGCGCTGAACATCTCCCGCTTGCCGTGGAAGGCCGACTTGGTCAGCTTGGCGATGTCGAACACCGAGATGCCGTGCGGGGTCAGCTCGGCCCGGTACAGGCGGGTGAAGAGCAGCGCCCGGAGGCCGATCAGGTCGCGCAGGGGCCGGTGGAAGGCGGTCGCGGTCTCGGCCGGGGGCAGGCCGGAGACGATCACCTTGGCGTCGGGGGCGACCTCGGCCAGGCCGTCGACCAGCAGCCGGAGCTGGCGGCGGGCCTCACGGAGCCTGGTCCCGTGGGTGACGTCGTTGGTGCCGACGCAGACCAGCACGATGTCCGGCTCCAGGCCGTCGACCTGGGGGAGCTGCTTGCCGACGACGTCGGCCAGGCGCGACCCGGAGACGCCGAGGGCGTGGAGGCTGACCAGGTACTGGTCGCTGAGGGCCTTGGCCACCCCGTAGGTGAGGGTGTCCTCGGCGGCGTCGGCACCCACCCCGGCGACCGAGCTGTCGCCGAGGACGACCAGCGTAAGTGGCTCGCCGTCCTCCGGGCCGATGGTGCCGCTGATCTCCAGCGGCGGGTGGGAGGGAACAAACGGGTGGCGCCGGGCCGCCATGACCTCGGCGGCCAGCGTGGTCGCCAGCGCGCCCACCCCGAGCAGGGTCGCCCGACCAAGGTGCCGGACAGCGATGCCCAACAGCGCCTCCTCGTACGAGTCCAGCGTACGGGTTGCTGACCGGTTTGTGAAGCCTGCAACCACCGTACGCGGCGCTGTGTCGCGGACCGTCACCTCACGATCTGGCTACAGGTCCTCCAGGCCGGCCAGGGGGCTGGAGGGTTCAGTGGCCGATCGCCGGGCGGGCGCCTACCATCCCGCCATGCCCGCCTCCCCGACCGGCGCCGTGCCCCGGCGCCGAGAGTCCAAAGCCGCCAAGGCGGCCCGCGCGGCCGAGATCCGGGCCCGGCTGGCCGCCCGCTACCCGGTCGTCACCACCGCCCTTGACCACCGGTCGGCCTGGGAGCTGCTGGTCGCGACCATCCTGTCCGCCCAGTCGACCGACGTGGTCGTCAACCAGGTCACCCCCGAGCTGTTCCGCCGCTGGCCGACCCCGGCCGACCTGGCCGCCGCCGACCGGGCCGAGGTGGAGCAGGCCATCCACGCCACCGGGTTCTTCCGCAACAAGGCCAGGTCGATCCAGGGGGCGGCCGCCTACCTGCTCGAGCACCACGGCGGCGAGGTCCCCGAGACCATCGACGAGCTGGTCGAGCTGCCCGGGGTCGGCCGCAAGACGGCCAACGTGGTCCTGGGCACGTTCTTCTCCCGCAACGACGGTGTGGTGGTCGACACCCACGTCGGGCGGCTGACGCGCCGCCTCGGCCTGACCGCCAACCAGGACCCGGTCAAGGTCGAGCGCGACCTGATGGCCCTGCTGCCGATGGAGGAGTGGACGATCTTCTCCCACCGCCTCATCTGGTTCGGGCGCGAGGTGTGCACGGCCAAGGACCCGCGCTGCGACCGCTGCGAGCTGGCCGACCTCTGCCCGTCGGCGTTCAAGGTGGGCCGGTTCGCGAAGGCGGCCAAGCCGGGCGAGGACCGTGCTGGTCGCTGAGGCCATGACCCCGCGGCCGGTGACGGTGGCGCCGGACGCGACCGTCGCCGCCGCCCTCTCGGCCATGCGCCGGGGGCGGTTCCGGCACCTGCCGGTGGTGGCCGCGGCCGAGCTGGTCGGGGTCGTGTCCAACAGCGACCTGGAGACCTCGCCGGGAGCGCCGGTGGAGGCGGCCGAGTCGCTCGGCGACCGCCCGGTGGCCGAGGTCATGACCGGCCAGCCGGTCACCGTCTGGCCCGACGAGCCGGTCGAGGTCGCGGCCAGGCTGCTGGTCGAGCACGCCATCGGCTGCCTGCCGGTGGTGGCCGACGAGGGCCTGGTCGGGATCCTCACCGAGTCCGACCTGTTCTTGGTGCTCCTGCGGCTGCTCGGGGGTGGCGAGCCGTCGAGCCGCATCACCCTGGTCCTGCCCGACGTGCCCGGCGCCCTCGGGCGGGCCATGACCGTCGTCGGCGACCTCGGGGTCAACCTGCTCACCGTGGTCACCGAGCCCGGACCCGAGCCCGGCACCCGCGGGGTCGTCCTGCGGGCCGGGACCATCAACGCCGCCCCGGTGGTGGCCGCCCTGGCCGCCGCCGGCTTCGCCGCCTCCGGGCCCGGCCGGCCCGACCCGGACGACCGGTGAGCGGCGCCTGCGCGCTCGCCGCCGACGAGCGGCTGGCCGCCTACGACTTCGGGCCCGACCACCCGTTCCAGGCCGGCCGGCTGGCGGCCGGGATGTCGCTGCTGCGGGCGGCCGGGGTGCTGGACGACGACGACCTGCTGGCGTTCGGGCCGGCCGCCGGCGCCGACCTGGAGCTGATCCACGACCGCGACTACCTGGACGCCCTGGCCCGTTTCTCGGCGCCGGGGGCGGCCGCGGCCGACCCGGCCGAGGCGGCCCGCTGGGGGCTGGTCGGTGACAACCGGCCGTTCCCGGGCATGGACGCGGCGGCCCGGCTGGTCGCGGGGGCGACCACGGCCGCCCTTGACGCGGTCGCCGGGGGTGAGCTGGCGCACGTGTTCGCGCCCGTGGCCGGCCTCCACCACGCCCAGCGGCGCCGCGCCGTCGGGTTCTGCCTGGTCAACGACGTCGCCGTGGCCATCGCCCGCTGCACCCGGGCCTGGCCGCTGCGGGTGCTCTACGTCGACCTGGACGCCCACCACGGCGACGGCGTCCAGGCCGCCTTCTACGACGACCCGCGGGTGTGCACGGTCAGCCTGCACGAGACCGGCCGCTACCTGTTCCCCGGGTCCGGCGAGGTGCACGAGCTGGGCCGCCCGCCCGGGGTGGGGCGCAGCGTCAACCTGCCCCTGGAGCCGCGGACCGGCGACGACGGCTTCCTGGCCGCCTTCGACGCCGTGGTCGAGCCGCTGGCCGCCGCGTTCCGGCCCGACGTGCTGGTCACCCAGAACGGCTGCGACGGCCACGCCGACGACCCGCTCAGCGACCTCGAACTGAGCCTGCGCGGCCTCCGGGCGCTGGCCAGGCGGCTGCACCGGCTCGCCCACCGCCACTGCCAGGGCCGCTGGGTGGCCACCGGGGGTGGCGGCTACGACCTGGACCGGGTGGTCCCGAGGGCCTGGGCGCTGCTCTGGTCGGAGCTGAGCGGCCGCCGACTGCCGGCGAGGATGACGGCCGACTGGCTGGAGTCGCGGCGGCGCCAGCGGCGCCGGGCCCCCGCGCCCGGGTGGCGGGAGCGGGAGGAGCGCAACCAGCGGACCGTCCGGGCGCTGCGGCGGCTGGTCCTGCCCCCGGCCGTGCGGGTCGTCTACCCGCTGGCCGGGCGGGGCGGCGGGGCCGGGCGGCTGCCGACGTGGGAGCCGCGGGCCGGCGAGCACCTGGCCCCGGGCGGCGCTCTGGTGCTCCGCGACCGCAGCCCGGCCTCGCTGCTGCGCCGGCTCGAGGTCGACCCGGGCATCCACGCCTTCGTCCGCGACCCCGCCCAGGAGCGGGAGGTGCTGGCCCGGATCGCCGAGGAACCCAACGGCGAGGTGGTGGTCGCCCACACGCCCGAGGGGGTGGTGGTCGGGTACGTGGCCGTGCTCGACCCCGAGCCCGGCAGCCGCTTCGCCAGCCTCCCCGGCCTGCTCGAGGTCGGCGCCGTCGAGGTGGCCACCGGCTGGCGGCGGGGCGGGGTGGCCGGCGCCCTGCTGCGCTTCGCCGTCGAGCCCGACCCCTTCGAGGACCTCATCCTGATCGCCTCCGGCCTGGCCTGGCATTGGGACCTGGAGCAGAGCGGCCTGTCGGCGACCGCCTACCGGCGGGTCCTGCGGCGGGTGTTCGAGGTCGCGGGGTTCGAGGCGCTCCAGACGGACGAGCCGGAGATCGCCTACCACCCGGCCAACCTGTTCGTGGCCCGCGTCGGCAGCCGGGTGCCGCCGGCCCGCCGGGCCGCCTTCACCAGCCGGCTGGTCCGGGGCCACCACGCCATGCCGTGAACCCGGCCTCGGTCGTCGAGTGGCTGGAGGGGCTCCAGGGCCCATGGGCGTACCTGGGCGTGTTCGTGGTCGCGTTCGCCGAGCACGCGTTGTTCGTCGGGACCTTCCTGCCCGGGGAGGTGATCCTGCCCCTCACCGGGGTGGCCGCCGCCGCCACCGGGGTGGTGGCCTGGCCGGTGGCCGCGGCCTGCGCCACCCTCGGCGGCTTCCTGGCCGACCAGCTCACCTACTGGCTGGGCCGGTGGCTGGGACGCCGGCGCGGGAGGCGGCCCGGCGCCCCGGGCCGCTTCGCCAGGCCGGCCGCGGTCGTGCGCGAGCTGTACCGCCGCCACGGCGCCCTGGCCCTGGTCCTGGGGCGGTTCGTCGCCGGGGTGGCGCCGTTCGTGGCCCCCGGGGCCGGCTGGGCCGGCATGCCGTACCGCCGCTTCCTGCCCGCCAACGCGCTCGCCAACGCCCTCTGGGGGCCGGTCATGGTGGGCGTCGGCTACCTCTTCGGCGTGCAGGCGGCCCGGCTCGACGGACCCTGGCGCTGGGCCGGTCTGGCCGTCACCGGGACCGTCCTGGCCCTGGCCTTCCTGCGCCTGCGCTCGATCGGCGCCGACCTCGCCAAGGCGACGGACCGTTCGTCGGGCCAGTGACGTGCGTGATGCTTGACCGGTAGTTGAGGCATCACCCTCCGAACCTGTTTCATACCCGCTCTGTGATGCGGACCGGGGAGGACATGGCGCAGCCCGTCCAGACCACCACCACACGCCGGTCGGGGGGAGCGGCTCTCCTGGCGATCCCGCTGCTGGCCGTGCTGGTCCTTGCCGGCATCGGCCTGGCCGCCAACCTCCGGGCCGGTGCCCGGGCCGAGCGGGTGCGGGGGCTGGCGCCCTTCACCGGCGCCCTGAACACCCTGGTCCACGACCTCCAGCGGGAGCGGAGCCTGTCCGCCGCCCAGGTCCCGTCCCGGCCCACCCTGGACGCGGCCCGGGTGGCGGTCGACGGGACCGCCGCCCGCTACCGGGACGCCGCCGTCCAGGTCGAGATCTCGGACCGCGACCGCCAGCTCCACCAGCGCCTCGACAGCGGGCTGGCCCGGCTGGCCGAGCTCACCGCCCTGCGGGCCTCGGTCGGCGCGGCCGGGCGGGGGGGCGAGTCCGACCCGGTCACCGTGTTCCGCCGCTACACCGAGATCATCGGCAACCTGCTGGCCGTCGGCGGCGAGATCGGCCTCCGCGAGGCCGGCCAGGACGCCGGGCTGCTCCAGGCCGTCACCGCCGCCACCGCCTTCTCCCGGGCCAAGGAGCTCGCCGACCGCGAGCGCGAGGCCGCCGCCCAGGCCGCCGCCAGCGGCGCCCTCGCCCCCACCGAGCGGACCCGCCTGGCCGCCCTCGGCGGCCGCCAGGACGTCCTGCTCGACCAGTTCGCCGCCCTGGCCAGCCCCGGCCAGCGGGCCAGGTACGCCCGCGCCTTCCCCGCCGCCGAGGGCGGCCAGACCGCCCGCCTCCGCCGCGCCGCCCTGGCCGCCGGGCCGGGCCCAGGGGCCGAGGCCGACCTGGCCGGGTGGTCCAAGGCCACCACGACCAGGTTCGAGCGCATGCGGGAGGTCGAGCTCGGCCTGACCGCCGAGGTGGCCGCCCTGGCCGCCCAGGCCGACCGGGCCGCCGCCCGCCGGGTCCTGGCCTATGCCATGGTCCTGTTCCTCGCCGCCAGCGCCCTGGTCGTCCTCCTGGTCCTGACCCCGGGCCGCACCCGCCGTTCCAACGCCCCAGATCGCGTCCCACCCCGCGACCGGGCCCCGGGTGGCGTCCCACCCCGCGACCGGGCCCCGGGTGACGTCCGACCCCGCGACCGGGCTCTCGACCCGGCCCTCGACCCGGGCACGCCGGAACCCCACCCGCCGGTGCCGGCCCCCCCGGTGGGGGAGCGTAGCCTAACGGCGACGGGCGAGTTCGCGGCTCTCCACACCCCCCACACCCTGCCTCCGGCGAGCCGCGGCTCCCACACCCCTCCTCCAGCTGTCCACACCTCCCCGGTGGGCGAGGTTGGGCCGGAGCTGGCGGACCTGGCCAGGCGGAGTCAGGACCTGGTGGACCAGCAGCTGGAGCTGCTCGACCAGGTCGCGCGGGACCAGGCCGACCCGCGGCTGCCGGGGCGGCTGCTCCAGGTCGACCGGCTGGCCGTGCGGGCCCGGCGCAACGCCCACAACCTGATCGTGCTGGCCGGGGGGGAGCCCGGTGGCGCCTGGGAGGAGTCGGCGCCGCTGGCCGAGGTCGTCTCGGTGTCGGTCCGCGACAACCCGGACGCCCACCGGGTCGACCTGGAGGTCACCGACGACCTGCTGGTGCCCGGGTCGGCGACCGACGACCTGGCCAACCTGCTGGCCGAGCTGGTGGACAACGCCACCTCCTTCTCGGCCCCGGAGACCAGGGTGCGGGTCGGCGGGCAGAAGGTCGGCTCCGGCTACGTCCTGGAGGTCGAGGACCGCGGCCTGGGCATGACCGACGGGGAGCTGGTCGCGGTCAACCGGCGGCTGTCCGGCGAGCAGGCGGCCGGCGACGACCTGGAGCAGCGGCTCGGCACCTGGGTGGCCGGGCGCCTGGCGGCGCGCCACGACGTGCGGGTGCAGCTGCGCCGCTCGGCCTACGGCGGCGTGACCGCGCTGGTGTTCCTTCCCGAAGGGCTGGTCGACGCGCCGCCGCCGGTGCCGCCCGTCGAGCAGGAGGAGGCGCCGGACGGCCAGGTCGAGCAGGCCAGCGACGCCGCCCTGGCCGGCCTGCCGATGCGCCGCTACGTGACCCAGCGGGCCCCGGCCGAGGACCAGCCCCTGCCCAAGCGGGCGCCGCACACCAGCCTCGCCCCCGACCTGGCCGCCACCGGCCAGCCGGGCGACCCCGAGTCCCCGCCCGCCGCCCGGTCGCCCGAGCAGGTCAGGAACATGCTGACCAGGTACCGCTCGGGCCTGGAGCGCGGCCGGGCCGCCGCCCGCGACCTGCCCGACGACCCCGACGGCGACCGCACGGCCTGACCGGGTGCGGCCCGGTCGGCGCGGCCGGCGAACACCGCCGCCGGGGCGACCGCCGGGTTCGCGGGGGATCAAACCATCCGTGCCCGTTTCGTTGCCGGGCGAGGCCGGCCCCCGGTACTCCCGCGGCAGCATCCGCATCCGGGCAGTTCAAGGCCGTCTGCGGCGAGTTATGATGCTGCTGCCCCCGGCAGCCGGGGCGTGGTGGGAGGTGGGCATGGCACTGCTCGAGGTCCGGGACCTCCGGGTCCATTTCGACACCGACGACGGTGTCGTCAAGGCGGTCGACGGGGTCAACTTCTCGCTCGACCCCGGCCAGACCCTCGGGATCGTCGGCGAGTCCGGCTCCGGCAAGAGCGTCACCAACATGGCCATCATGGGCCTGGCCAGAGGCGGCCGGGTCAGCGGTGAGGTCCTGTTCGAGGGCCGGGACCTGCTCAAGATGCACCCCGACGAGCTGCGCGAGATCCGCGGCAAGAAGATCGCCATGATCTTCCAGGACCCGCTGTCCAGCCTGCACCCCTACTACAAGGTCGGGGCCCAGATTTCCGAGATGATCCTGGCCCACGAGAAGGTCTCCAAGAAGGAGGCCCGCGACCGGACCATCAACCTGCTCCGCCTGGTCGGCATCCCCAAGCCGGAGCGGCGGGTCGACGACTTCCCCCACCAGTTCTCCGGCGGCATGCGCCAGCGGGCCATGATCGCCATGGCCCTGGCCCTCGACCCGGCGGTGCTGATCGCCGACGAGCCGACCACCGCCCTCGACGTCACCGTCCAGGCCCAGGTCCTCGACCTGATCGAGCGGCTCCAGGAGGACTTCGGCACGGCCATCATCTGCATCACCCACGACCTGGGGGTGGTGGCCGACATCGCCGACGACGTCCTGGTCATGTACGCCGGCAAGCCGGTCGAGGTGGCCGACCGGCGGACCGCCTACTACAACCCGCACATGCCCTACACCTGGGGGCTGCTGCAGTCGCTGCCGTCGGTCGGGGCCGAGCACACCGGCGAGCAGCTGCGGCCCATCAAGGGCCTGCCGCCGAGCCTGATCAACCTCCCCAAGGGCTGCTCGTTCAACCCGCGCTGCCCGTACGTGATGGACGTCTGCACCAGGGAGGAGCCGAAGCTGCTCCCGGCCGACCCGGTCGGGAGTCCCGCGCACCTGTCCGCCTGCCACCTGTCCCTCGAGGAGAAGGAGCGGATCTGGCAGCAGGAGGTGGCACCCACCCGATGAGCACGGCGGGCGCATACGAGAGGTCGGTGGACGGGGAGGGTGCGCCAGTGAGCGAGCCGCTGGTCAAGATCACCGGGGTCAAGAAGCACTTCCCGATCACCCAGGGAGTCATCTTCCAGCGCGAGGTCGGCCGCGTGCACGCCGTCGACGGCGTCGACCTTGAGGTCTTCCCGGGCGAGACGCTCGGCATCGTGGGGGAGACGGGCTGCGGCAAGTCGACCCTGGCCAGGCTGATCTCGCGGCTGCTGCCGGTCACCGAGGGCACGATCGAGTTCGACGGCCAGGACATCACCCATCTCAAGGGCAACGGGCTGCGATCGCTCCGGCGCGAGATCCAGATGATCTTCCAGGACCCGTACTCGTCGCTGAACCCGCGCAAGCGGGTCGGGGCGATCATCGGCGACCCGTTCGACATCCACGGGCTGGCCGAGGGCAAGGAGCGCAAGCAGCGGGTCCAGGAGCTGATGGAGGTCGTCGGCCTCAACCCCGAGCACTACAACCGGTTCCCGGCCGAGTTCTCCGGTGGCCAGCGCCAGCGCATCGGGGTGGCCCGCGCCCTGGCCCTGCGGCCCAAGCTGATCATCTGCGACGAGCCGGTGTCGGCCCTCGACGTCTCCATCCAGGCCCAGGTGGTCAACCTGCTCGAGGACCTGCAGGCGGAGTTCCACCTCACCTACGTGTTCATCGCCCACGACCTGTCGGTGGTGCGCCACGTGTCGGACCGGGTCGCGGTGATGTACCTCGGGAAGGTGGTCGAGCTGGCCGACGCCCGCCGCCTGTACGCCGAGCCCAAGCACCCCTACAGCGGGGCGCTGCTGTCGGCGGTGCCCGTGCCCGACCCGGACAAGGTCCACGAGCGCAAGCGGGTCATCCTCCTCGGCGACGTGCCGTCGCCGATCGACCCGCCGTCGGGCTGCCGGTTCCACCCCCGCTGCCCCAAGGCCCAGCAGCGCTGCGTCGACGAGGTGCCGCCGCTGGAGACCAAGGCCTCCGGCGACCTTGCCGCCTGCCATTTCCCGATCGAGCCGGGCGAGGACCTGGCCGCGGCGCGGCCGGGCATCGAGCAGGACGCGGCCGCGGTCGCCGTGGCCGGGGCCACCGGAGGGACCGAGCTGCCGCCCGACGAGCCCCCGCACCCCGCCTAGCGAACCTGCCGGAGCGCTAGGTGTACCGGACCCGCGGGTCCAGGTAGGCGTAGACCACGTCCACGACCAGGTTCATCAGGGTCACGGCGAGGGCCACGATCACGGTCACGGCCAGCACGGCCGGGAGGTCGCCCTGGAACACCGAGTTCACCGCCCACTGGCCGATGCCCTGGAGGTTGAACACCGTCTCGGTGATCACCGCCCCGCCGAGCAGGGCGCCCAGGTCGAGCCCGATCAGGGTCACCACCGGGGTCAGGCTGGCCCGCACGCCGTGCTTGAGGATGACCTTCCATTCGGGCAGGCCCTTGACCCTGGCCGTCCGGATGTAGTCCTGACCCATCGTCTCGATCAGGTTGCCCCGGGTCATGCGGGCGTAGAAGGCCGCATACAGCAGGGCCAGCACCACCCAGGGCATGATCATGTGGCTCAGCCAGCCCGAGAAGCTCTCACCTATCGGGACATAGCCGGTGCCCGGCGAGATCCCCAGCTTGTACCAGAACAGCCACAGCGCCATGAGGCCGAGCCAGAACACCGGGGCCGACACGAAGAACAGTGCGAACAGCATCGATGCGCGGTCGATCAGGGAGCCGCGCTTGATCGCCGAGACGATCCCGATGGGGATGCCGATGCACAGCCAGACCAGGGCCGCGCCCACGGCGAGCTGGATGGTGACCCAGATCCGGTCGAAGAGCAGGTCCTTCACCGGTGAGCGGGTCACGAAGGAGAAGCCGAGCCCCGGCCAGCCGTACTCGTCGCCGGTGAAGATGTTCTTCAGGAACAGCACGTACTGCTGCCAGACCGGCTTGTCCAGGCCGAACTGGCGGCGCACCTCGGCGATCTGCTCCGGGGTGGGGTTCTTGCCGGCGAACTGGACGGCCGGGTCGGTCGGTGGCATCACGAAGAAGATGACGAAGGTGAAGGCCGTGATGACCAGGACCACCAGGACGACCCACAGGAGCCGTCGGACGATGTAGCGCCACATGTGCTGTCACCCGGCCGTTCTTGCGTCTCGGGGGAGGGGCGGGGGCCGCCCCGGGCGGCCCCCGCCGTCTCACCGTGCCACTAGGAGAGGGTCTCCTTGTTGCTCACCGCGATCTCGGTGATGGACATCTCGGTCGAGAACTGGTCGAACTCGTACTTGGTCACGCTCGGGTTGGTGATGACGATCACCGAGTTCCACAGGTAGGGCACCCATGGGACAACCTGCTCCATGAGCTTCTTGTCCAGGTCGACGAAGCAGGTGGTCCGGGCCTCGACCTCGACGATCTCCTGGCAGCGGTTCACGTCGGCGTCCACGTTCGGGATCTGGGCTCCGGAGGGGATGTCGACGCCTAGCTCCTCCGCCTTCGCCTGGTCGAGCCCGACCAGCGCGTAGTTGGTGTTGCCAGTCGGGATGAGCGCCTCCTTGGTGAACAGCGGCGCCGCGAACGAGTAGGGGTCGGGGTAGTCCTTGCCCCAGCCGGCGTTCAGCGCGATCGGGATCATGTTCTTGACGGTCTGGATGGTGGTGTAGGCGGCGCTGGAGGCGAGCTCGCGGGCGGTCACCTTGATGCCGATCTTGGCCAGGCTCTCGACAACCACCGGCTCCATGGCGGTCCAGGGGGCCACGTTGCGGTTGATCATCACCAGGCCGGTGCACTTGGCGCCGTCGCAGAGACCGTCCTTGTTGGTGTCGTACTTCGACTGCTTCATCAACTCCTTGGCCTTGGCCTCGTCACCCCGGTTGCCCTCCGAGGCGTAGGGGTTGTACTCGGCCGTGAGCTGACCGTTGAGGACGTTCGGCGGCATGATGTGGGTGGCGATCTGGCCGGCGATGCCGCCGCCCCAGGCCTGCAGCATCCCCGCCTTGTCCATCACCTGGTTGACGGCCTTGCGCACGTTGATGTCGTCGAACGGGGGCGTGGCCCAGTTCATCGTGATGTACCAGGTGCGGTCGCCTTCGTTGACGTGGATCAGGTTCTTCTTGGCCTGGTCGGCCGAGTACCGCTGCAGCAGGGTCGGCGGCGGGTCGTCGGTGAACGAGGTGTCCAGGGCGCCCGTGTCGACCTTGTTGAAGATGTCGTCCAGGTTGGTGTTGACGTCGATCTTGATGCCGTCGACGTAGTTGGTCCGGGTCTCGTCGGTCGCCTGGTCGTAGTTGGGGTTGCGGACCATGTACAGGTTCTTGCTCGGGTCGAAGCCGGAGATCGGCTTCTGCGCGTCGCAGCTGGAGACGTCGAGCTGGTCGGAGCCCTGGATCATGTAGGGCCCGGAGGAGATCATGTAGCGCCCGTAGTCGCCGGCCTTGGTGTGGCACTTGGCGACCTCCTCGGGGATGGCCCCGGTGGCCGGCATGGCCAGGCGGTACAGGAAGTCACCGGTCGGCCTGGTCAGCCGGAAGGTGATCGTCTGGTCGTCGGGCGTCTCGATCCCCGAGACCTTGGTCGCGGCGCTCTTGGCCTTGCCGTCCATGCCCTCGATGACGCCGAAGTAGTAGACGCCGTACTGGGCGGCCAGCGGCTGGGTGTTGATGCGCTGGAACGCGTAGGCGATGTCCTTGGAGGTGATCGCCCGGTCCAGCGGCGGCGCGAACTTGACGTTGGGCTTCAGCTTGAACGTGTAGCTGAGCCCGCCGTCGGCCGGCTCCGGGATCGCGGTGGCCAGATCCGGGAACAGCTCGTTCCCGGGGGGGCCGGCGATGTGCTTGTAGCTGACCAGGGTGCGGACCAGCGCGCCGTAGAGCGTGAACGCCGAGCCGAGGTACTCACCGGTCGGGTCGAAGCCGTTGGTGAAGCCGAAGTCGGTCGTCGCCGTGCGCAGCACGCCGCCCTTCTCGGCGGTGGCCTGCTGCTGGTCGCCGCCGCCCTCGTCGTCACCGCCGCCACAGGCCGCGGCCACCAGGGCCAGGGCCAGGGCAAGTCCCACCAAACGAAGACGCTGTCGTCTCTTGCCCATCTTTCTCCGCCTCTCAAGAGGGTTGTTGCCGCCGTTGCTGCTGGTTCGGCCCAGTTGGTTCCTCCTTCCTAGCCGGCGCGCCGGCGTCAGGACCGTTCCGAGGGTCCGAGGGCGTCCCGCAACCCGTCACCCACGAGGTTGAACGACAAGGTGGTGAGCAGCAGGAAGATCCCCGGGAAGACCATCATCCACCAGGCCACGGTGAACAGCTGCCCGCTCGCCACCTCGGCCAGCATCCGCCCCCAGGACGGCGTCGTCTGCGGCACCCCGACCCCGAGGAACGAGAGCGCCGCCTCGAAGATGATGTTGTTGGGAATGATCAGGGTGGCGTACACGACGATCGGGGCGACCAGGTTGGGAAGCAGCTCGCGGAACATGATCCGGCCGCTGCCGGCCCCCAGGGACCGGGACGCCTCGATGAACTCGCGCTCCCGCAGCGACAGCACCTGGCCGCGCACCAGCCTGGCCATGTTCGGCCAGGTGAAGATGGCGATGATGCCGATCACCAGGCTCAGGCCGGGTTTCAGCAGGCCGCCGACGCAGCCCTGGGCGGTCACCGAGCAGACGGTCGCGATGCCGATGGCGAACAGCAGGATCGGCATGGCGAGGACGATGTCGGCCGCCCGGGAGATGAACGTGTCGGCGGCGCCGCCGCGGTAGCCGGCGAGCATGCCGAGGCTGATGCCGATCACCGCGGCCAGGCCGGTGGCCACGAAGGCGACCGTCAGCGACGTGCGCGCCCCGTACATGACCCGGACGAACAGGTCCCGGCCGACCGAGTCGGCGCCGAACCAGAACTCGGCGTTCGGCCCCAGGGGGAGCCCGAAGACCGGGTCCCGCATCTCGTCGAAGAGCTCGTTGGGGCCGTGGCCGGTCAGGCGGGCGAACAGGGGGGCGGCCAGCGCGAGCAGGATCAGGATGACGATCACGACCGCCCCGGCGACGGCGGCCTTGTCCTTCATGAAGCGCGAGCGGAACAGCTCCCAGGAGGAGCGGGCCCGCGCGGCCTCGATCGACTCTCCCGCACCGGGTTCGAACTGTTCCTCGAGAGCTGGTTGGCTCACGTGGCCCTCCCACCGAGCGCCGTTGCCTGACCCGCGAGGTGCAGGTTGCGCCGGTGATCATATCCTGCGCGTGCCGCCAGTTCCCTAAGACTTCCTCTCAGCTTCGGGCCGTCGCTTGATCAGCCTGCACAGAGAGGATGGCGGCGAGGCGCCGGACCCGCGGGTCGGCGGCCAGGTCGTCGAGCAGGACGGGCAGGGGCAGAGACCAGTTCGGCCGCTGGTCGATGGTGCCGGGGACGTTGGGCCGGTCGGGGGCCTCGACCGCGTCCTCGAGGGTGGCCGCGACCAGCATGGCCGGGGTCCGGGCAAGGAAGCCGTACAGGGCGGCCACGATCGCCTCGACCGACCGCTCGCCGGGGGCGAGCAGGCCCTCGTCCTCCAGCAGCCGGCACAGGCTGTCCCGCTGTTCCTCCTGGTCGGCCTGCTCCTGGCCGCCGGGCGTGGCCACCCCGATGTCGAAGAGGTGGTCCAGGTCGCTGCCGGTGAAGAACCCGGCCACGGTGGGCAGGTCGTGGGTGGTGGTGGCGGCCAGGGCGAGCCGGGGGTAGTCGGCCGCCCGCCGCCGGCGGCCGGCGTGGTCGTGCTCGAACCAGGCCAGCCGGTAGGAGAGCACCCCCTCGGCGGCCAGCCGCTCCCGCACCCCGGGCTCGACCGTGCCCAGGTCCTCGCCCACCACCAGGGCCGCCGCCCGGTGGCTCTCCAGGGCCAGGACCCCGAGGAGGTCGTCGGCCGGGTAGCGGACGTAGGTGCCCTGCGCCGGCTCGGCCCCCTCGGGGATCCAGAACAGGCGGAACAGGCCCATCACGTGGTCGATGCGCAGGCCGGCGGCATGGGCCATGCCGGCCCGGATGGTCTGGGCGAACGGCCCGTAGCCGCCGGCGGCGAGGCGGTCGGGCACGAACGCCGGCAGGCCCCAGTCCTGGCCGTGCCGGCCCAGCGGGTCGGGCGGGGCGCCGACCGACATCCCGGCGGCCAGCTCGTCCTGGAACGACCAGGCGTCGAAGCCGTCGGGGGCGAAGCCGATGGCCAGGTCGTTCACCACCCCGAGCTGACCCTCGGCCGGCCGGGCGGCGGCCAGCTGCTGGTCGAGCAGCCACTGGAGCCAGGCGTGGTAGCCGGCCTCCTCGGCGTGGCCGGCGCCGGCCTCGGCCACCTCGGGGCGGCCGGGATGGCGGTAGGCGGCGGGCCAGGCCCGCCAGTCGTCGCCGTGGAGGTGCTGGAGGGCGCAGAAGACGGCGTACCGCTCCAGGTTCGGGGTGGCGGCCCGGTAGGCGGCCAGCCCGTCGCGGCGGCCCGGGACCCGGTCCGTGGCCGCGTAGGCGAGGCGCAGGGCCGCATCCTTCAGCCGGTACACGGCCACCCGGTCGATCCGGTCCCGGTCGAGCAGGTCGCGGCCGGCGGCGGCCAGGGCCTCCACCCGGGCCCGCGCCTCCGGGTCGAGCCCGGCCAGCTCGGGCACGTCCTCGACCCGCAGGTAGAGGGGGTTGCGGAACACCCGGCTGGAGGGGTTGTAGGGGCTCGGCTCACCCGGCAGGGCGGCGTGGAAGGGATTGAGCAGCGCGAACCCGGCGCCCAAGGGCGCCGTGGCCGCCAGCAGCCCGGCCAGGTCGCCGAGGTCGCCCATGCCCCAGCTGCGGCGCGAGCGGACGGCGTAGAGCTGGGCGGCCCAGCCCCAGGCACGGCCCCCGTCGTCCAGCGCCTGCGGCAGGTGGCAGCGTCCGGGCGCGACCACCAGGGTGGTGGCGCCGGTCCGGCCCTCCAGCCGGTGCCAGCCCGGGGGCAGGTCGCCGGGCAGCCCGACCGGGACCGGCCGCTCCTGGCCGCCCTCCAGCACCAGCGTGACCGGCTCGCCCGCCGGGGGGCTCCAGCCGGCCCGCTGGCCGCTGCGGGCGACCACCACCGGGGGCCAGACCGCCCGGCCCGGCGGGGGGCCCATGGCGTCGAGCACGGCCTCGAGGGTGGCCTGCGAGACCTCGTACGTCTGGTTGGCGGCGTCGGTGAACCGGGTGGCGACTCCGCGCGCTTCGGCGATCCGGCGGAGCTCGTCGAGCGTCATGCCCGGAGGTTACGGCACACTGACCCGACCATGACCACCTGCGGCGGGCGATGACGGCCGCTCCAGAGCCCGTGTGGCCGGGGCAGCCCCGTCCGCTGGGCGCGACCTGGGACGGCGAGGGCACCAACTTCGCCGTCTTCGCCGAGGGGGCCGACGCCGTCGACCTGGCCCTGTTCGACCAGACCGGGGTCGAGCGGCGCCTGCGCCTGCCCGAGGTCACCGCCCACACCTGGCACGGCTACGTGCCCGAGGTCGGCCCCGGCCAGCGCTACGGCTTCCGGGTCCACGGCGCCTACGACCCGGAGCGGGGGGAGCGCCGCAACCCGGACAAGCTGCTGCTCGACCCCTACGCCCGGGCCATCGAGGGGGTGGTCGACTGGGACGACTCGGTGTTCGGCTACCGGGTCGGCGGCGACGACCTGCACCGCGACGAGCGCGACAGCAGCCCGCACGTGCCCAGGTCGGTGGTGGTCCACGACCCGTTCCCATGGGGGGACGACCGCCGCCCAGGAGTGCCCTGGGCGGACACGATCATCTACGAGGCCCACGTCCGCGGGTTCACCATGCGCCACCCCGATGTCCCACCGCACCAGCGCGGGAGCTACGCCGCCATGGGCTCGGAGCCGGTCGTCGCCCACCTCCAGCGTCTCGGGGTGACGACCCTGGAGCTGCTCCCGGTCCACCAGTTCGTGTCCGAGCACCACCTGGTCAGCATGGGGCTGACCAACTACTGGGGCTACAACTCGATCGGCTTCTTCGCCCCCGAGGCCCGCTACTCGTCCACCGGCACCCGCGGCCAGCAGGTGAGCGAGTTCAAGGCGATGGTCCGCAACCTGCACGCGGCCGGGATCGAGGTGATCCTCGACGTCGTCTACAACCACACCGCCGAGGGCAACCACATGGGCCCGACGCTGTCGTTCCGGGGCCTGGACAACACCTCCTACTACCGGACGGTCGACTCCAACCGGCGCTTCTACATGGACTACACCGGCACCGGCAACACCCTGAATGCCCGCCACCCGCAGGTGCTGGCCCTGATCATGGACTCGCTGCGCTACTGGGTCGAGGAGATGCACGTCGACGGGTTCCGCTTCGACCTGGCCAGCGCCCTGGCCCGCAGCTTCCACGAGGTCGACCGCCTGTCGGCCTTCTTCGACCTGATCCACCAGGACCCGGTGGTGAGCCGGGTCAAGCTGATCGCCGAGCCCTGGGACGTGGGCGAGGGCGGCTACCAGGTGGGCAACTTCCCGGTGCTGTGGACCGAGTGGAACGGCCGCTACCGCGACACCATGCGCGACTTCTGGCGCGGCGCCCGCACCGGGGTGGCCGACATCGCCTACCGGCTCACCGGCTCCAGCGACCTGTACCAGTCCGACGGCCGCCGGCCGTACGCCAGCATCAACTTCGTCACCTGCCACGACGGGTTCACCCTGCACGACCTGGTCAGCTACAACGACAAGCACAACGAGGCCAACGGCGAGGGCAACCGGGACGGCACCAGCGACAACCGCTCCTGGAACTGCGGCGAGGAGGGCCCGGCCGACGACCTGGAGGTCCGGCACCTGCGCGAGCGCCAGAAGCGGAACCTCCTGGCCAGCCTGCTGCTGTCGGCCGGGGTGCCGATGCTGCTGGCCGGCGACGAGCTCGGCCGCACCCAGCAGGGCAACAACAACGCCTACTGCCAGGACAACGAGATCTCCTGGGTCGACTGGGAGCTGGGCCAGGACCAGGAGGCGCTGGTCGAGTTCACCCGGGCGGTGATCGCCCTGCGCCGCGACCACCCGGTGTTCCGGCGGCGCAAGTTCTTCCAGGGCCAGGCCATCCACGGCTCGGGGGTCAAGGACATCGGCTGGTTCACCCCCGACGGGCACGAGATGGACGAGACCCACTGGCGGGCCCCGGACATCTCCACCCTGGGGGTGTTCCTGAACGGCGAGGAGCTGCCCGACCTGGGACCGCGCGGCCAGCGGATGGTCGACGCCAGCTACCTGCTGCTGCTCAACGGCGGCACCGAGCCGGCCCTGTTCACCCTGCCCGGCGACCCCTGGGCCAAGGAGTACGAGCTGGTCGCCGACACCGGCCTGGCCTACGTCCGCCCGTCGGGGGCCGACGCCCCCACCTACCTGGCCGGCGAGGAATTGAGCATGACGTCGCGGAGCCTGGCCGTGCTGCGCAGGCGGGCATGAGGCGCCTGGCCGTCCTGCTCCTCCTGGCCGCCGTGGCCGCCGGCTGCGGCGGGGGCGGGGCGCCGCCGACCACCCCGACCCTCCCCACCCCCTCGACCACTGCCGGCGGCGGAGGGCGGGACGCCGGCGTCCAGGTCCAGGAGCGGGGCTTCGCGGCCGGCGGCGGGTCGGGGATCGTCGCCTCCGAGCGCTACCCCGGAGTGCTCTGGGCCATCCGGGACCGGGGCGGCCAGGACCGGCCGGGCAGGCCCCAGAACGCCCTGTACGCCTACAAGGTGACCGACGGGAAGGTCGGCACCCTGTCCGGCGCGAGCTTCAAGGCCGTCCCCATGCCCGTGGAGGCCCGCGACTGGGAGGACATCGGCCGGGACAGCGAGGGCAACCTGTGGGTCGCCGACATCGGCGACAACGAGTGCGACCGCACCGACACCGCCCTGCTGAAGGTCCGCGAGCCCGACCCGAGGCAGACCAATCCGGCCCAGGTGCTGGCCACCTACCGCTACCGGTTCCCCGACCCGCCGGCCGGCTGCGCGGGCCGCAACGCCGAGGCGATGTTCCTGGTCGACGACGTCCCCTACCTGATCGACAAGGCCGAGCAGTCGACCCTGTACCGGTTCCCGGAGCTGGACCCGGCGGGCGCCGTGACCCTGGAGAAGGTCGGCGTCCTGGCCGGCCGGGTGGCCAACCTGTCCGGCGCCGACCTGTCCGCCGACCGCGGCCGCCTGGCCGTCGACACCCACACCACCCTGTACGTCTACCAGGCCACGGACCCGTCCCTGGACGGCCCGGCGCTGGTCGCCGACCTGATCAGCCGCCCCCCGGCCTGGACGGTCCAGCTCGCCGGGGAGGGCGCCGGAGTGACCAACGTCGAGGGCGTCGCCTTCACCTGGGACAGCCACGACCTCAACCTGCTGGCCGAGAACCGCCACGTCTACTTCGTCCCCGCCGGCGCCTACGAGCGCTGAGGGGGTGCCGGGACCGCCGGCAGCGGGGCGTGGCGGGGCCAGGGGCGGAGCGTCTCGAGCTGGCGGGCCAGCGACAGCAGCAGCGCCTCGCCGCCGGGGGCGGCGGCCAGCTGGACCCCGAGGGGCAGGCCCTCGGCGGAGGCGCCGGCCGGGACCGAGGCGGCCGGGAAGCCGACCAGGTTGAACGGCGGGGGGAACGGCATGTACCCGGTCAGGCCGAGCAGGGTCCGGCTCCAGCCCTTGCCCGCGTAGGCGCCGACCCGCAGCGGGGGCGCGGCCAGGGTCGGGCTGAGCAGCACGTCGTGGTCGTCGAACCAGGACCGGAAGCGGGCCAGGACGCGCGCCGGAGGGCCGTCCGGCACCGGCCGGGCCCGGCGCAGCAGCCGGCCGGCGCGGGCCTCGGTCCGGGTGCGCGGCTCCAGGGCCGCCGGGTCCAGGGGGCCGGCGTCCTCGGCGATGCCGAGGAAGAACCGGTGCAGGAACGGCCCGGCGTCGCCGTTGCGCCACGGCGGGTCGGCGGTCACGACCTGGTGGCCGGCCTCGCCCAGCGCCTCGGCGGTGGCGCCCAGGGCGGCCCGCACCTGCGGGTCGACCTTGACCCCGACCGCCGGCGGCCGGGCGGTGACGCCGACCCGCAGGGCCCGACCGGGCGGCGCCACCGCCCGGTAGGCGTCGGTGCCGGCGAGCACGTCCAGCACCAGCCCGAGGTCGGCCACGGTGGTGGCCAGCGGCCCGAACTCGGCCATCCCGCACATGGCCGAGACGCCGGAGGCGGGGAACGGCACCACGCCGGGGCCGGGCTTGAGGCCGACCAGCCCGCAGTTGGAGGCGGGCATGCGGATCGAGCCGCCGCCGTCGGTGGCCAGGGCGACCGGGACCATGGCCGCGGCCACCGCGGCCGCGCTGCCGCCCGAGGAGCCGCCGGGGGTGTGGTCCAGGCTCCAGGGGTTGCGCGACACCCCGAAGGCCGCGCTCTCGGTGAACGGCCACAGGCACAGCTCGGGCACGCTGGTCTTGCCGACCAGCAGGGCTCCGGCCGCCCGCAGGCGCCGGACCAGCTCGGCGTCGGCCGCGGCCGGCGCGGGGCTGGTCGCCGCCGAGCCGACGCGGGTCGGCGACCCGGCCAGGTCGACGTTGTCCTTGACCGCCACCGGAACCCCGGCCAGCGGCAGCTCGCCCAGGTCGTCCCGGCCCCCCAGGGCCCGCGCCTCGGCCCGGACCTCGTCCGTCCTGACCAGCCGGAACGCCCCCAGCCGGGGGTCGAGGGCGTCGATCCGCTCCAGGTGCTCCTCCAGCACCTCGGCCGGCGTCACCCGCCCCGCCCGGACCGCCGCGGCGATGCCCACCGCGGTCTCACCCACGTAGCGACCGGCCATGGCGACCTCCCGTAGGCTGTCTCGTCGATGGCAGGCTACCAATCCACCTACCGGGTGCAGCTGTCGGGGGCATTCCCGTTCGCGGCCGCCCGGGCGGTCGTGCCCTACCTGGCCGACCTGGGCGTGTCCCACCTCTACACCTCGCCGATCCTGCGGGCCCGGAGCGGCTCGACCCACGGCTACGACGTCGTCGACCCGACCCAGGTCAGCCCCGAGCTGGGCGGCGAGGCCGGCCTGCGCGAGCTCGTGGCCGCCCTCCGGGACCACGGCATGGGCCTGGTCGTCGACCTGGTCCCCAACCACATGACCACCTCGGACGAGAACCCCTGGTGGGTCGAGACCCTGGCCGGCGGCCCGGCCGCCGCGGCCGCCCGGGTGTTCGACATCGACTGGCAGGCCGGTGGCGGCAAGGTCCGGCTGCCGGTCCTCGGCGCCCCCCTCGACCAGGTCGCCGGCCAGGTCCGGGTCGAGGGCGGCTGGGTCGTCTACCACGAGCACCGCTTCCCGCTGGCCCCCGGCACCGACCGGCTGGAGCAGCAGCACTACGAGCTGGTCGAGTGGCGCCGGGCCGCCGTCGACCTCAACTACCGCCGCTTCTTCACCGTCAACGAGCTGATCGGGGTCCGCCAGGAGGACCCGGAGGTGTACCGGCTGACCCATGCCACCGTCCTCCGGCTGGTCGCCGAGGGCCTGGTCGACGGGGTCCGGGTCGACCACATCGACGGGCTGGCCGACCCGGCCGCCTACCTGCGCCGGCTGGCCGCCGAGGTGCCGTTCGTGGTCGTGGAGAAGATCCTCGAGGACGGCGAGGACCTGCCGCCGGCGTGGCCGGTCGCCGGTACCACCGGGTACGAGTTCCTGGCCGTGGCCGACGGGGTGCTGGTCGACCAGGCGGCCGCCGGAGCGTTCGCCGACGGCTACCGGCGCCTCACCGGTGCCGACCCCGACCCGGCGGCCGTCGCCCTGGCCTGCAAGCGGGAGCGGCTGGAGCGCGACTTCGGCGGCGAGGTCGCCGGGGTGGCCCGGCACCTGCCCGGCGACCAGGCGGCCAGCCGGGCCGCCGTGGTCGAGCTGGCCGCCCGCCTGCCCGTCTACCGGACCTACGTCACCGACGTCGTCTCCGGCACCGACCGGGCGCTGGTGATCTCGTCGGCCCAGGCGGCCCGGCCGGCCCTTGACCCGGCCGGGGCATCGGCCCTGGACCGGCTGGTCGCCGCCCTGCTGCTGGAGGACCCGGCGCCCGAGGCGGTCCGCCGCTTCCAGCAGCTCACCGGGCCGGCCATGGCCAAGGGGGTCGAGGACAGCGCCCTGTACCGCGACACCCGCCTGGTCGCCCGCAACGAGGTCGGCGGCAACCTGGGCCGCTTCGGCCGCCCGGTGGCCGAGCTGCACCAGGCCAACGCCGAGCGCGAGGCCCGCTGGCCCCGCTGCCTGCTCGCCACCTCGACCCACGACACCAAGCGGGGCGAGGACGTCCGCGCCCGCCTGGCCGTGCTCAGCGAGTGCCCGGCCCGCTGGTGGCCCCTGGCCGCCCGCTGGACGGCCCGCCTGGGCGCCGGGGTCGACCCGGCCGACGCCCTGCTGCTCTGGCAGACCATGGCCGGGGCGTGGCCGCTGGAGCAGGAGCGGTGCCTCGCCTACCTGGAGAAGGCCATCCGCGAGGCCGGGCTCCACACCACCTGGACCGACCCCGACCCGGCCTACGAGCGGGCCGTGGCCGACCTGGTCGGCCGCGCCTACGCCGACGCGGCCTTCCTGGCCGACCTGGAGGCGCTGGTCGCCGAGATCGCCCCCGCCGGCCGGGTCAAGGCGGCCGGCCTGGCCCTCCTCCGCCTGACCAGCCCCGGCGTCCCCGACACCTACCAGGGCACCGAGACCGAGCAGCTGGTCCTGGTCGACCCCGACAACCGCCGCCCCGCCCCCTTCACCCCCGACGACTCCCTCAAGTTCCGGGTCACCCGCACCGCCCTCCGCCTGCGCCGCGGCCACCCGGACCTGTTCGCCGGCTACCGCCCGGTCGACGCCCCCGGCCACCTGGTCGCCTTCACCCGCGGCGACGACCGCCTGGCCGTGGTCGTCACCCGCCTCCGGACCGGGGGCGAGCCCGCCGGCCCGGTCGACCTCCCGCCAGGCCCCTGGCGCGACCTGCTGTCGGGTGCCACCCACCCCGGCGGCCCCACCCCGGCCGGCCGGCTCCTCGGCGACCTGCCCCACGCCCTCCTGGTCCGCGCCTAACCGGCCACGACCGCGCAGGACACCAGTCACCCGTCGGCGGAGTCCACGACCGGTTCGCCGTTGTCGGCCTGGTCTGGTAGAGCTTGGGCATGACGACCTTCGAGCTGGTGCCGGCCGGGCCGTTCTCGCTGGAGGCGGGGGCGGCGTTCCTGGAGGGGTTCTCGCCGGCCGCGTACCGGGGGGCGGGGGCCGGGCACCTGCACCTGGCGTTCGTGCCGGACGGGGAGGAGGCGGCGGGCGGGGTGTGCCTGCGGCAGCCGGACGGGGTGGTCGTGGGGGAGGTGTTCGGGGATGCCGACCCCGGGGCCGTGCGGGAGCAGGTGGCGCGGATCCTGTCGCTGGACGTGGACGGGAGCGGGTTCCCGGCGGTGGGGCGGCGCGACCCCGTGGTCGGCCGGCTGCAGGGGCGCTGGCCGGGGCTGCGGCCGGTGGGGTTCTGCTCGCCGTACGAGGCGGCCGCGTGGGCGCTGATCGGGCACCGGATCCAGATCGTGCAGGCGGCCAGGATCAAGGAGCGGATGGCGGCCGCGCTGGGCCAGGCGGTCGACATCCACGGCGACGTGCGCCATGCCTTTCCCGGGCCGGGGCGGCTGGCCGGCCTCGAAGGGTTCCCGGGGGCTGTTCGAGGGCAAGGTGGCCAACCTCCGCGCCCTGGCCGTTGAGGCGATGGACGGCCGCCTCGACGGAGCCTGGCTGCGCCAGCTCCCACGCGACCAGGCCCTCAAGGAGCTGAAGCAGCTCCAGGGGATCGGCGACTTCTCGGCCGAGCTGGTGCTGCTCCGCGGGGCCGGCGACCCCGACCACCTGCCCCTGCACGAGCCCCGCCTGTGCCGCGGGGCGGCCATCGCCTATGGCCTGGACGAGCCGCCCGGCCGCGAGTGGCTGGAGGAGCGCGCCCAGGCCTGGCGTCCCTACCGGACCTGGGTCGTGCTCCTGCTCCGGGTCCTGCTCGAGGCCGAGACGGGCGAGACCGGCGGCACCCGCGACGTCGGCGGGCGCCGCTGACCCGCGGCCGCCGCCCCGGTCAGGCCCAGGCGACCAGGCCGAGCTCGGAGGCGGAGGCCAGGCCGACGTGGCGGGGGACGACCCGGACGGTGTAGCCGAAGGCGCCCGGGGTGGCCAGGGGGACCTCGCCCTCGAACGCCCAGCCGTCGGTGGTGCGCTCGCCGTCCTGCTTGAGGGTGGTCAGCGCGACCTCGGGGAGCTCGTCGGCGTCGTCGACCCGCCCGTAGGCGACCTGGACCTCGACCTCGTCCGGGTCGAGGTCGCCCAGCTCGACGAAGGCCCTGACGGTGAACCTGGCCCCGAGCAGGCGCTCCTTGACGCCGTTCTCGACCCGGCGCACGGACACCCCCGGCCACGCCGCCGCGGCCCGGCGCTTCCACTCGGCGAGCTCCTTGGAGGCGGCGAAGTCGTCGCCGGCCAGGCGCCGCGAGGTCGTGGCCGCGGGCAGGTAGTAGCCCTCGGTGTAGTCGCGGACCATGCGGCTGGCCAGGATGGCCGGTCCCAGCGAGACCAGGTTGTGCTTGATCATCGAGATCCAGCCCCTGGGCAGGCCGTCCGGCCGGTCGTAGAACAGCGGCAGGACCTCGTGCTCCAGCAGGTCGTAGATGGACGCCGCCTCCAGCTGGTCGCGGCGGTCGGGCTCGATGGTCGGGTCGTCGGCCGAGGGGATGGCCCAGCCGTTGTGGCCGTCGTACAGCTCGTCCCACCAGCCGTCGCGGATCGACAGGTTGAGGCAGCCGTTGAGGGCCGCCTTCATGCCGCTGGTCCCGCAGGCCTCGTACGGCCGCAGCGGGTTGTTGAGCCAGACGTCGGACCCGGCGACCAGTGTCCTGGCCATGGCCATGTCGTAGTCGGGCAGGAACGCGACCCGGTGCCGGACCTTGGCCTGGGCGGCGAAGCGGGCGAAGTCGGCGATCAGCGACTTGCCGCCCTCGTCGGCCGGGTGGGCCTTGCCGGCGATCAGCAGCTGGATCGGCCGCTCCTCGTCCAGCAGCAGCCGGGTCAGCCGCTCCTCGTCCTCCAGCAGCAGGGTGAGCCGCTTGTAGGAGGGCACGCGGCGGGCGAAGCCGACGGTCAGCACCTCCGGGTCGAAGGCCCGGTCGATCCAGCCGAGCTGGCCCTCGCTGGACCCTCGGGCCAGCCAGGCCCGCTTCAGCCGGGCCCGGACGTCGTCGACCAGCCGCTCGCGGGCGATCCGCCGCACCCGCCAGATGTCCTCGTCGGGGGTGTCGGCCAGCGGCGCCCAGGCGGCGCCCGAGACGCGGAAGTCGGCCCCGAGGCGGCGCTCGAACAGCTCGCTGAACTCGCGGTTGATCCAGGTGCCGGCGTGGACGCCGTTGGTGACGTGCCCGATCGGCACCTCGGCCTGCTCGAAGCCGGACCACAGGCCGCGGAACATGCCCCGCGACACCTGGCCGTGGAGGCGGCTGACCCCGTTGGCCCGCTGGGCCAGGCGCAGGCCCATGATGGCCATGTTGAACATCGAGTGGTCGCCGTCGGGCTCGGCCCCGAGCTCGACGATCTGGTCGACCCCGATGCCGGTCTCGACCCCGTGCCCGCCGAAGTAGCGCTCGATGAAGGACCGCGGGAAGCGGTCGATGCCGGCCGAGACCGGCGTGTGGGTGGTGAAGATGGTGCCGGCCCTGACCGTCTCGATTGCGGTGGCGGCGTCCAGGCCCTGCTCCTGGATGAGGCGGCGGATGCGCTCCAGGCCGAGGAACCCGGCGTGGCCCTCGTTGGTGTGGAACACCTCGGGCTCGATTCCGAGGGCGTGGAGGGCGCGGACCCCGCCGATGCCGAGCAGGATCTCCTGGCGCAGCCGGTGCTCGCCCCCGCCGCCGTAGAGGCGGTCGGTGACCGCCCGCTCGGCCGGGCCGTTCTCGTCCACGTCGGAGTCCAGCAGCAGCAGCGGCGCCCGGCCGACCTCGGCCCGCCAGATCTGGGCGTGGAGCACGCCGTCGGGCAGGCGAACCGAGACCAGCAGCGGCTTGCCGCCGCCGTCGCGGACCAGCTCGAAGGGGAGCTCGTGGGGGTTGAAGGCCGGGTAGGACTCCTGCTGGCGGCCGTCGGCCGTCAGCGACTGGCGGAAGTAGCCCGAGCGGTAGAACAGGCCGACCCCGACCACGGGGACGCCCAGGTCGCTGGCCGCCTTGAGGTGGTCGCCGGCGAGCACGCCGAGGCCGCCGGAGTACTGGGGCAGGACCTCGCTGACGCCGAACTCGGGCGAGAAGTAGGCGATGCGGGAGGGGGCGTTGGCCAGGGTCTGGTACCAGCGGGGCTCGTCCAGGTAGGTCTCGAGGTCCTCGAGCAGGGCCTGCTGGCGGGCGAGGAAGTCGCGGTCGGCGGCGGCCTGCTCGAGGACGTGGGCGTCGGTCTCGTTCAGCATGCGCAGCGGGTTGTGCCCGGAGGCCTCCCAGCCGGCGGGGTCGATGGCGCGGAACAGCTCCTGGGTGGCCGGGTGCCAGCTCCAGCGGAGGTTGTGGGCGAGGACGCGGAGGGGGGTGAGGGCGTCAGGCACGGTGGGCAGCACCGTGAATCGGTGTAGAGGTCTCATGATTGAACGATCATACAAGCGCTGCCTGCCGGCGCAGGTCGGCGTCCACACCGATCAGGGCGCGCTGTCACAACGGCGCCATAACAGCCCGCAGAATCGGGTGGTAACGAACCGCCGCCAGCAGCGATGAAGGGGGGATGGCCGAGCTGACCGAGGTCGACGTGGAGGCGATGGTCCGGGACGCCCGGGCCGGGGACGCCCATGCGCTCGGGCGGCTCTACGACACCTACCGCGACCGGGTCGCCCGGTTCGCGACCGGCAGGCTCGGCGACGCGGAGAAGGCGGAGGACGTGACCAGCGAGACGTTCGAGGCGGTGCTGCGCAACCTCGGCTCCTACCGGGCCGGCACCGACTTCGAGGCGTGGCTGTTCACGATCGCCCACCGCCGGGTCGCCGATCACTTCCGGCGCCGGTCGCGGCGGCGCGAGGTCGTGCTGGACGAGGCCGTCCAGCCGGCCGTCGGCGGGCCCGAGGAGGCCGTGCTGGCCGCCGAGCGTCGGGCCGAGGTCGCCTGGGCGTTCCGGCGGCTCCGGGCCGACCAGCAGGAGGTCCTGGCCCTGCGGGTGCTCGGCGGCCTGTCGGCGGTCCAGGTCGGCGAGGTGCTCGGCAAGTCGGAGGGCGCGGTGCGGGTCGCCCAGCACCGGGCGCTGCGCTCGCTGCGGGAGGCGATGGGGGTGACGGCACCGTGACGGAGCCCCGCGGGAACGGGCCGATGGACGGCGACGACGACCTGGCCGCCCTGGCCGGGCTCGACCTGGCCCTCGACGAGCTGGCCGCCGGACACGACCTCCCGGCCGGCGAGGTCGCCGGCAATGCCGCCGACCTGGCCGCCCTGGCCGCCGACCTGCGCGCGGCCATGCCGGCCCCGCCGCCCGAGGCGGCCGAGCGCGGCCGGGCCGCGTTCCTGGCCGCGGCGGCCGGCGGCCGGCCCCGGGGCAGGGTCTGGCGGCGCTCGCTGCCGCTGCGGCTGGCCGCCGTGGCCGCCGCCCTGGTCGTGCTCGTGGCCCTGCCGGCGGCGGCCAGGCAGGCCGACCCGGGAACGGCCCTGTGGCCGGTCCGGTCGGTGGGCCAGCAGGTCCGCGACCGCCTGACCGACGACCCGGTCGACCGGGCCCGCCTGCGCCTGAACACGGCCGCGGACTACCTCGCGGCCGCCGAAGGCGCCGGCGAGGAGGGCCGCGAGGACATGGCCGACGCGGCCGAGGAGAAGATCGAGGCCGCCGTCGAGGCCCTCAAGGACCTCTCCGGCCCGCAGGTGGCGGCCGTGCGGGCGCGGGCCACCCAGCTCGAGGCCCAGGTCGAGAAGCTGGAGCGCCAGAAGGACGCCGACGACCGCTCCGGGTCGGGCGGGGAGACCGAGCCGGGCGACGACCGCTCCGGCCCCGGCGGCGACGACGACCGCTCAGACGACGACCCGGCCGACGACGACAACTCCGGGCCCGGCGGCGACGACGACGGTGGGTCGGGCAAGGGGTCCTCGGGCTCCGGATCGGGGTCCCAGCGGTCGGGGTCCGACGATGGCTGAGCGGGCCGGGGCGGTGGACGGCCGCTGCCTCGGGGGCCGCTACCGGATCGGGGCGCTGCTGGCCGCCGGCGGGATGGGGGAGGTGTGGGCCGCCCGCGACCTGCTGCTGGACCGGGCGGTGGCCGTCAAGGTGCTCGGCGGGGCCCTGGCCGGCGACGGCCGGGCCGCCGAGCGGCTGCGCCGGGAGGCTCGGGCGGCCGGCCGGCTGGACCACCCGAACATCGCCCGGGTCCTCGACCTGGGCGAGCACGACGGGCGCCCCTACCTGGTCATGGACCTGCTCGAGGGCGAGAGCCTGGCCGCCCGACTCGACCGCGCCGGGCCCATGGCCCCGGCGGAGGCGGTCCGGGTCGTGGCCGCCGCCGCCGACGCCCTCGAGGCGGCCCACCGCGCCGGGGTCGTCCACCGCGACGTCAAGCCGGGCAACGTGTTCCTGACCTCCGACGGCGAGGTCAAGGTCCTCGACTTCGGCATCGCCTGGTGTGCCCATGAGGCCACCCTCACCACCGGCGACCTGCTCGGCACCGCCGCCTACCTGGCCCCCGAACGCGTCCTCGGCCACCAGGCGACCCCGGCCGCCGACATCTACTCCCTCGGCGTGGTCCTCTACGAGCTGCTGGCCGGCCGCCGCCCGTTCGAGGCCGCCTCCGACATCGCCCTGGCCATGGCCCACGTGAACGCCGAGCCCCCACCCCTCGCCCGGGTCGCCCCCTCGGCCCCGGCCCCCCTGGCCGCCGCCGCCGCCCACGCCATGGCCAAGGACCCGTCGGCCCGCCCCCCGTCGGCCGCCGCCTTCGCCCTCCTCCTGCACTCCCCGGACCCCGCCCGCGGGGGCTGTGGACAACCGGGCGCATCCGATTCGCCTCTGGCCTACGCTCCCCCACCGGGGGACCCGGCGCGGCACCGCCGGGTCCCCGGCCGCCCGGGCACGACCCACCCGCTGCCGGTGGGCGCTCCGGGTACGACGCGGCCGGTCCCGCCTGCCGCTGGCGCGACCCGGCGGCTTCCCGGGGCCAGGGCGGGCCTGTCGCCTCCTGCCGGGCGTCAGCGGCGGCGGGCCCGTCCTCGCCGGCGTGGTCTGCTGGTGGCCCTGCTGCTGGCCGGAGCGGTGCTGGCCGTGCTGCCGGCCCTGGCGGGCGGGCTGCACGACTGGGTGGGGGAGCGGGTCGAGCCGCCGTTCGCCGTCGTCGACCCCGGCGCCGCGATCCCGGTCGCGGAGGCGCCCCAGCCATCCGGTGCCGGGGCCACGACCGACCCTGGCCCGCCGGCCGCCGGGCCGGCCGGGCCGGCCGGGGAGGTCGCCGCCGGCGACCCACCCGACCGCGGCGACGACCGCGACCGGGACGCCTCCGGCGGCTCCGGCCGGTCAGGCGGGGACGACGACTCCGGCGGGGGAGGATCGAGCGGCCCCGGCTGAGCCCGCTCGCCCGGCCAAGCCCGTCGGCGCCGCCCGAGGCGGTCCGGCCGTGGCGGATCTCGCGTTCCTGAGCCCGGCCCCTCGACCTCCCGAATCCCGTTGGCACCCGGCCGGGAGGGTCGAACATGGGCGGGACTGCCCGATAAGGCTCCCTGCGGGATTCGGGGAGGTTGCGGTGCGAGCGACCCTGGCCGGCATGATCTGTCTGGCCCTGGCCGCCTGCACCGGCGGAGGCGGCGAACCCGGGGAGCCCGACCAGCCGGCCGCGCCGGCGCTGACGTTGACCGTCCTCAGCATCCCTCTGGACTGCCAGGCGGTGCCCGGCGTGCCGGATGGCTGTCGGGTCGGCGGGAGCGGCATGGCCGCCCGGCTCGGGAAGGTCCGCGTCTATGCCAGCGTCCGGCTCGGCGGGCCGCGGCCGGGTGGCTGCCGGGAGGCGACCGCCACCGGCTCGATCAGCGGCGCGGCCTGGTCGGCGCCGTTCGCCGGGGGCGGCGAATGGTGCGGGCAGCGGGCGCGGTTCACCTACCGGCTCGACGGGCCCAGGGGCGGGGAGGGGCGCCTCGAGTACCGGCACGAGCCGCCGGCGGCCCCGACCGCGACCTTCAGCGGGGCCCTGCCGGCGCCACCGGCGGCCAGGGCCGGGCGGGCGGCCAGCGACCCGGCCCGCCGCATCGACAGCCCCGGCTGCGGAAAGCGCCCGCCGGTGCGTCCGGGCCGGTCGGGAGACCTGGAGGTCGAGGCCGACCCGGAGGTGTCCGCCGGCGCCTCCCGCCGCGGCTACCGGGTGCATGTGCCGGCCGGCTACCGGCCCGGACGGGCGGTCCCGGCCGTGCTGCTGCTCCACGGCAACGGGGGCGGCGCCGCCGACCTCGACGACGTCTCCGGCCTGTCCGAGCTGGCCGACCGCCGCGGCTTCCTGGCCGTCTACCCCCAGGGGCTGTCGGTCGGCGCCGGCCGGCCGTTCTGGGCCGCCGCCGGCCGGGTCGAGGGCGGGGTCGACGACCTGCGCTTCACGGC
>DASUPQ010000240.1 GCA_036280995.1 Actinomycetota bacterium
CGTGCCCGCCGCGCCTGAGGCGCCCGCCCCGCCCGGTGTGGCGCCGGGCCTGGCGGGCCGCGTCGTCCCAGGCTTGGCGGACCGCGTCGTCCCGGGCCTGGCGGGCCGCGTCGTCCCGGGCTTGGCGGCCCGCGTGGCGCCGGGCCTGGGGCGCGGCTTGGTGCCCTCGACGGGGGCCGCCTCGAACTGGCGGCGGTGACGGGCGCAGAGCCCGTCGGGGCCGGCGGGGTTGCGGCAGCGGTCGCCCTTGCGGGTGCGGGCTCGGCAGCGGTCGGGGGCCGGGGTCATGGGGTGCCCTCGCGGGGCGAGGCCGTGGGGGGCTTGCGGGGTGGGGTCATCGGGGCAGCTCCCTCGCGGCCCAGCTGGCGGCGCGGCGCAGGAGGGCCATGGCGTCGTGCTCCAGGCGGAGGACCTGGTCCTCGGTGACGAGCTTGCGCAGGCGGGTGACGGCGAAGTCCCCGAAGGCGTGCAGCGAGGTCCACTTGGGCAGAAAGCCCAGCTCTTCGGCGGCCGCCGACGTGTCGGCGACCCGGCCGTACTGAAGGAACCGGACCTGCTCGGGGGTGAAGTCGACGCTGCGCCCGACCAGCTCGGCGACCCGGTTGACGAGCGGCTCGGGGATGGGCAGGGGGGCCTTGCCGGCGATCCGGATGGCCTGGCTGAGCAGCACCACCCCGTCGCCGGCGACGTTGAAGGTGCCGTCCGGCGCCGGACCCAGGGTGGCCCGCAGCAGGACCTCGGCCGTGTCCTCCTCGTGCAGGAACTGGAGCCGCGGGTCGAAGCCGAGCACGGTCGGGCAGACCGGCAGCTCGAAGTAGCGGGTCAGCGGGTTGTCGACGGTCGGACCGACCTGGTTGGCCAGCCGCAGCACGGTCACGGCCACGTCCGGGCGGCGCCGGTCGAAGGAGCGGACGTAGTCCTCGACCTCGATGGCGTCCTTGCCAAAGCCGTGCCGGGGCGTCTCGTGCGACATGCTCTCGGTCCACACCGCCGGGTCGCCGGCCGTGGCCCCGTACACGGCCGTGGTCGACTTCAGCACCAGCCGCCGCAGGTCGGGCGCGTGGTAGGCGGCCGCCAGGAGCTGCATGGTGCCGAGCACGTTGCGCTCCTTCATGGTGGCCCGCCCGCCGGCAGCCCGCGGCTCGGCCGTCACCCCCAGGTGCACGCAGGTGTCGATCCCGGCCGACTGGACGGTCCTGACCAGGGCCGGGCTGCGCAGGTCGACGGCCAGGTGCTCGACCTTGTCCGGGAACGGCTCGGCGGGCTCGAGCTCGTCGACGGCCACCACCCGCTCGACCTCCGGCTCTTCGGCCAGGGCGGCGACCAGACGCCGCCCGGTCGAGCGGGCCGCCCCGGTGACCAGGACGCAGCGGCCCATCAGCCACCACCCTGGGGGGAGACCCTGGCGAGCTCGACCCGGTCGCCGGGGCCGGCGCCGAGGCGCTCGGCGGCCCGGCCCAGGTTGACGGCCACGGCCAGCGAGCCGAACGAGTCCTCGTGCAGGACCAGGTCGCCGGCCGGCACCGAGGAGAACGTCTCGGCGAACACCAGCCGGTGGGCGCCGCCACCGACCCGCACCTCGACCGGGTCGCCGACGGCTATCCCCGTCCGCGCCAGGTCGTCGCGGCGCAGGTCGAGGGCGAGGTTGCCGAAGTGGTCGACCGCCACCACGCTGGTCCCGACCCGGTCGCCGTCGATCCGCGCGCCCGCCCGCTCCAGCCGCACCAGCCCGCCCGGGTCCAGTTCCGGCCCCAGCGCGCCCGGCTCGACCCCCGCGGCCAGGTGCGCGGCCGCCGGCGCGAACACGTCGCGCCCGTGGAAGGTCGCCGACACCGCCGCCAGCCGGTACGCCGGCTCCTGGAGGGCGTGCACCCGCCCCACCCCGCCCAGCGCCTCGGCCGCCCAGACCAGCAGCCCGTTGTCCGGCCCGACCAGCAACTCCCCGCCGGCCTCGACCGCCACCATCCCCCGCCCGCTCCCCACTCCCGGGTCGACCACCGCCAGGTGCACCGCCCGCGGCAGGTAGGGCACGGCCTGGGCCAGCACCAGCGCCCCCTGCCGGACGTCCTGGGCCCCGACCCCGTGGCTCACGTCGATCACCCGGGCCCGCGGAGCCACTCTGGCCATCACCCCGTGGCACACGCCCACGAAGTGGTCCTCCAACCCGTAGTCGGAGGTGAAGGTGATCCAGTCGTACCCGGCCATGCCAGGCATTGTGGCACCCTCCCCTCGCTGTCACAGGAACGCCGGGCAACGCCCGGGCGGAGGCCGTAACGATCGCCGACCGCCGCCCCGGCAACGTTGCACCAGCGGGACGCTCCCTGACCTGGGGTGACGGTGGTCAGAAGCGGCGAGAGGCTGCTGGCCTGGCCGTTACGGCCGGGCGCCACCACAGGGCGCTGGGCCCGACGTCGCGGAAGCCCAGGGCGTTGTAGACGGGGTGGCCGTCCTCGCTGCTCGAGAGGACGGTGGGGAGGGTCGGGGCGGTGGCCAGGCAGGCCAGGGTCAGGTGGGCGCCGATGCCCTGGCGGCGGGCCTGGCCCACGACGGCGACGCCGGCGACGTTGAGGACGGTGCCGTCGGTGGCGGCGATGGCGGTGCCGACCGGCTGGTCGTCCAGGCGGGCCAGGAGCAGGGTGAGGCCGGGGACGCGCAGGCTGGCCGCCGGGGGGTGGATGGCGCCGGGGACCCAGCTCGCCGTGCTGCCGGTGAACGCCTCGACGCTGGTGCGCTCGAACAGCTCGACGTCGGCCGGGGTCCGGCAGGGGGCCACCCGCAGGCCGGGCAGGAGGCGGCTGGGCGGCCGGAAGGTGCCGGGAGGGCGCAGCATCCAGGGCTCGCGGTCCTGGAGCACGAACCCGAACGGGCCCAGGTCCTCGGTCCCGCCGGAGTCGCGGACGGCCACCTCGCCCTCCAGGCCGGCGACGGCCCCGGCGATCCGGGCCGCCGGCACGCCGGCCCGCAGGGACAGCGCGCCCAGGAACACCGGTGTGCTGGGCCCGGTGCGCCTGGCCACCCCGTCTTGCTCGACCCAGCCGACGCCGAGGGCGGCCAGCCCGAGCCGGTGCCACACCGACTCGCCCCGGGCCGCCAGCGCGACGGGATCCACGGGCGGCTACTCGGTGCCGAACAGGTGGCGGAGGTCGACCCGGGTGGTCGAGGTCCAGTCGGGAGTGATGCGGGTGGAGCCCAGGCGTAGCGCCCTCGCCCCCTCGGACACGGCCGAGATCATGCGCAGGTGGCCGTCCTCGGCCAGCTCCAGATAGCCGATGCCGACGCAGGAGCCCTTGCCGTCCTCCATGCCGACCAGCAGGCCGGCCAGGCTGGCCAGGTCGGCGTCGGGCGGCAGCGAGGGCAGGAACACCGTCGGCTTGACCCGCCAGCGGTGCAGGTTGCCGGAGAAGTAGGCGGCGAACCGGGCCCGGCGGGTCTCGGCGCGCTCGTCGAAGGTGGTCGGGCGGGCGTCGGGATGGGCCGGGTAGGCCTCGACCCGGGCCGGGGTGAAGCGCCGGGCGATCCCCAGCAGCGGGTCCAGCTCCTCGCCGCGCTCGAACCCGATCACGTACTCGGGCCGGGTCACCTCCATCTTGTGGTACTTGAGGATCTGGCCGTAGACGCCGCTGATGAGGCTGGAGGTGTCGACCACGACCAGCTCGGCCCCGTCCCGCCGGGCCACGTTCATCAGCTTGGCCGTGCCCGCGACCAGCGGCAGCAGGTGGAACTGGGCCGACACCCAGCCGACGAAGTAGAGCCCGTCGGCCAGGGCGAGCTCGTCGTCACCGAGGTGCTTGGCCTCGAGCACGTGCTTGAGGCCGATGGTGGTGGGCGGCCCGACCGTGGTCCGGCCGACGTCGGTGTCGAGGTAGGCGGCGGGGATGCCGCGCTCGACGGCGCCGGCCAGCAGAGCCCGGGCGAAGGTGGTCTTGCCCGAGTCCATCGACCCGAGCAGCAGGACCGTGCCGGGGTCGTCGAGCACCTGCTCGATCAGGCGCGCGTAGCGGTCGGTCACGGGAGGATCCTGGCCAGCAGGTAGTCGGCCAGCGGGTCGTAGGCCGAGGGGGTGGGGCGGACGTTGTCGTCCATGCCGAGGACGATCCCGGCCCGGCCCTCGGCCTTGGCCATGGGCAGGGCCGGGTCGTTGATGTCGGCCACCGCGACCACGTCGATGCCGCGCTCGGCGGCCGCCCCGGCCCAGCCGTGGTCGCCGACGACCAGGTCGACCTCGTTGGCCTGCTCCAGGACCAGCTCCATGGGGTGGGCCTCGTGGGTGTGGTAGAGGTTGGCGCCCGAGGCCAGGGCCGCCACCCAGCCGGTGTAGATGATGCGCCGCCG
>DASUPQ010000241.1 GCA_036280995.1 Actinomycetota bacterium
ACCCTGACCCACGGGGGGATGAGCTACGGCGCCGGCGTGGTCGCCGCCCGCCGCCTCGGCGCCGCCGAGATCGTCGACCCCCGCCCCTTCCTGGTCGGCTCCCTGGCCGAGGTGTACGAGCGCTACCCGCACATCGGCGCCGTGGTCCCGGCCATGGGCTACTCCGACGCCCAGATCCGCGAGCTGGAGGCGGTCATCAACCAGGCCCCGGTGGACGCGGTGGTGATCGGCACCCCGATCGACCTTCGGGCCGTCGCCGACATCGCCCACCCAGCCACCCGGGTCGGCTACGACCTGGTCGAGCAGGGCCACCCCGACCTGGCCGCCGTCCTCGACCCCGTGATCCGCGCCAGCGCCACCCCTGCCCCCACCCCCGCCGAGGAGCCGCCCCGATGACCACCGACGCCCAGACCGGCGACTACCGCGCCTTCCTGGAGGCCCAGCCCGTGCCCACCCTGCGCGACTGGGCCCTGGAGGTCGCCAAGGACAGGCACGACGTCGGCTTCTACTGGGACGTGGCCAAGCACCTGCCGTCCACCGAGGACGCCAACCGGGACTGGGCCACCTACGACCCCATCGACGCCATCCGCGAGCTCGGCCACCTGGTCACCCACTTCCGCGAGGAGGCCGCCGACCCCGAGGTCGCCGACCTGCTCCGCATCCGCTACGTCGACTACCTGGTCGAGCACGCCGACGACCGGAGGTTCGACCGACGGACTGGCTCCAGTCACCCGACGACTGGCTGAACCGCCTCCTCCTGCAGCGGGGGCTGGCCGCCGTCTACCTGGTCGCCTTCCTGGTCACGGCCAACCAGTTCCGCCCGCTGCTGGGGGAGCGCGGGCTGCTGCCGGCCCCCCGGTTCCTGGCCGAGGTCCCCTTCGGCCGGGCGCCGAGCCTCTTCCACCTGCGCTACTCGGACCGGCTCCTGCTGCTGGTCGCCTGGACGGGGGCCGGGCTGGCCGCGGCCGCCGTCACCGGCCTGTCCGAGGCGGGGCCGGCCTGGGTGTCGGTGGCCGTCTGGCTGGCCATGTGGGCCCTGTACCTGTCGATCGTCAACGTCGGCCAGACCTTCTACGGGTTCGGCTGGGAGACGCTGCTGCTGGAGGCGGGCTTCCTGGCCGTGCTGCTCGGGCCGGCGGGCACGGCGCCACCCACCCTGGTGCTGTGGCTGTACCGCTGGCTGCTGTTCCGGGTCGAGTTCGGGGCCGGGCTGATCAAGCTGCGCGGCGACCGCTGCTGGCGTGACCTCACCTGCCTCGACTACCACCACGAGACCCAGCCCCTGCCGGGCCCGCTGAGCTGGTTCTTCCACCACCTGCCACGGCCGCTGCACCGGGCCGAGGTGCTGGCCAACCACGTCACCCAGCTGGTGGTGCCGTTCGGGCTGTTCGCCCCCCAGCCGGTGGCCGGGATCGCCGCCCTGGCGATCGTCGTCACCCAGGCATGGCTGCTGGTCAGCGGCAACTTCTCCTGGCTCAACCTGATCACCATCGTGCTGGCCACGGCCGCTCTCGACGGCGCCCTGCTGGAGGCCGTGCTGCCCGTCGACCCACCGGCCACCCTGGCCGACCCGGCCGGCTGGCAGCAGGCCGCCGTGGCCGCCCTGACCCTCGTGGTGGCGCTGCTGAGCATCCGGCCGGCCCGCAACCTGCTCGGCCGCCGCCAGCTGATGAACGCCAGCTTCGACCCGCTGCGGCTCGTCAACACCTACGGCGCCTTCGGCGCCATCACCCGCGTCCGCCGCGAGGTCGTCCTGGAGGGCACCGACGACCCCGCCCCCGGCCCGGCCACCACCTGGCGGGAGTACCAGTGCAAGGCCAAGCCGGGCGACCCGCGCCGCCGCCCCCGCCAGATCGCCCCCTACCACCTGCGGCTCGACTGGCTGCTGTGGTTCGCGGCCATGTCGCCGCCCTCGGCCCACCCCTGGACGGCCCGCCTGGTGATGAGGCTGCTGGAGCACGACCCGGCCACCCGCAGGCTGCTCGGCCGCCCCGACCCGTTCCCCGACCACCCGCCGGCCCTGGTCCGGGCCCGCCTCTACCGCTACCGCTTCACCACCCCGGCCGAGCGCCGCCAGACCGGCGCCTGGTGGTCCCGCGACCTGGTGGGGGAGTACCTGCCGCCGCTCCGCCTCCACCCGCTCAGCGGGGCGCCAGCTCGTCGGCCAGGGCGCCCAGGAACAGCCCGACGTCGGTGACCACGCCGGTGGCCTGGGCCGAGCCGCGGTCGGCGAGCTTGGTCACGGTCGCCGGGTTGATGTCCACGCAGACCAGCGGGACCGAGGCGGGGAGGATGTTGCCGGTGGCGATCGAGTGGAGCATGGAGGCCACCATCAGGGCGTAGCCGACCCCACCGAGGAGCGAACGCATCTGGCGCTGGGCCTCGACCACGTCGGTGACGGTGTCGGGGAGGGGGCCGTCGTCGCGGACCGAGCCGCCGAGGACGAAGTCGACCCCGTTGACCACGCAGGCGTGCATGATCCCGGAGGTGAGCACGCCCTGCTCGACCGCCTTGGCGATCGAGCCGCAGCGGCGGATGGTGTTGAGGGCCCGGATGTGGTGCTCGTGGCCGTGCTCGACCCCGATCCCCTCGGCCAGGTTGACCCCGAGCGAGGTGCCGTACAGGGCGCCCTCGATGTCGTGGGTGGCCAGGGCGTTGCCGGCGAACAGCACGTCCATGTAGCCGGCCTCGATCAGCCGCACCACCGACGGGCCGGCACCGGTGTGGACCACCGCCGGGCCGCCGACCCACAGGATCCGCTCGCCGCGTTCCTTGGTGGCCCGCATCGCCCCGGCGACCCGGCGGACGATCAGCCCCTGGGGCTTCTCGCTCGACACCTGGGAGGACATGAACTCGAAGACCTCGCCGGAGCGGCCCCGGTCCAGCGGCTGGACCCGGATGCCCTGGCTGCCCACCACCACCTGCTCGCCCTTGAGCACGTCGGACATGGGCACGGTGCGGGCCCGCCGGTCGCGGACCACGATCGCGCAGTCCATCTCCGGGTTCTCCACCCGGACGAAGGCGCCGGCCACCCGCACCTCGGTCTCGAGGTTGGTCGAGGAGTAGAAGCCGTCGGGCAGGACCCCGTCCATCTCGGCCGGGACCAGGGTGGCGTCGCCCGTCTCCAGGCGCTGCATGCCCAGGCCCATGAGCGACTGGACCAGCTCCTCCAGGCGCTCGGGGTCGTCGGTGTAGATCCTCAGGCGCGCGTAGGAGGGGTCGACCGGGGTGCGGCCGACGTCGAACTGCTCGATCTCGTAGCTGCCGTGCGCCTCCAGCACCTGGTCAAGGATGCGGGTGAACAGCATGGAGTCGATGATGTGGCCGCGGATCTCCAGGGTGTCGTTGTGGGGCAGCGGCGTGGAGGCCATGGCTCCTCGGTGCGGGTCGCGGGTCGTGGCGGACGGACGATTGTCGCACGCCCGCGCGTAGACTGGCGGACGATGACCACCGTCGAACTCCGCTCCGACACCTTCACCCGGCCCACCCCGGCGATGCGCCGGGCCATGGCCGACGCCGAGGTCGGCGACGACGTCTGGGGTGAGGACCCGACCATCGATCGCCTGGAGGCGGCCGTGGCCGAGCGCCTCGGCCACGAGGCGGCCCTGTACGTCCCGTCTGGCACCATGGGCAACCAGATCTGCCTGCGCCTGGCCGCCCCGCGCGGGACCGAGGTCCTGGCCAACGAGGACAACCACATCCTCTGGTACGAGTCCGCGGCCGCCCCGGTGCTGTCCGGCGTCCAGCTCCACCCGGTCCCCGGCCCCCGCGGGATGCTGGAGGTGGCCGCGGCCAGGGCCCGGGTCCGGACCGAGCGGTACGGGGTCCCGACCAGCGCCATCGCCGTCGAGAACACCCACAACCGGGCCGGCGGGGCCGTCCAGCCCCTGGAGGTCCTGGAGGGGCTGCGGGCCCTGGCCGACGAGGCCGGGCTGCACCTGCACTGCGACGGGGCCCGCATCTGGAACGCCTCGGTCGCCTCCGGGGTGCCGCTGGAGCGCTACGGCGCCCTGTTCGACAGCCTGTCGGTCTGCTTCTCCAAGGGCCTTGGCGCGCCCGTCGGGTCGGCCGTGGTCGGCCCCAGCGACCTGGTCGAACGGGCCCGCGAGGTCCGCCACCTGTACGGCGGGGCCATGCGCCAGGCCGGGGTGCTGGCCGCGGCCGCCCTGGTCGCCCTCGAGCAGAATCTCGACCGTCTGGCCGACGACCACGCCAACGCCCGCGCCCTGGCCGAGACGGTGGCCGCGGCCGTCCCCGGCAGCGTCGACCCCGGCGCCGTCGACACCAACATGGTCCTGCTGGACAGCGGCCCCTTCGGCACCGACGGCCCCGGCCTGGTGGAGCGGCTGGAGGAGCTGGGGGTGCTGGCCGCCGACACCGACCCCGACCGCGTGCGGCTGGTCTTCAGCTACGAGGTCAGCGCCAGCGACGGCGAGCGGGCCGCCAAGGCGGTCGTCGCCGCCGCCGGATGAGCGAGCCGTTCGGGCTCGCCGAGGTCGAGGGGGCGGCGGCCCGGATCGCCGGGCGGGTCCACCGCACCCCGGTCGTGACCTCCCGCCTGCTGGACCGCGAGCTCGGCTGCCGGCTGGCCATGAAGGGCGAGCACCTGCAGCGGGTGGGGGCGTTCAAGGCCAGGGGGGCGTTCAGCGCCCTGCTCGCCCTCGACCCGGCGACCAGGGCGAACGGGGTCCTGGCGGTCAGCTCCGGCAACCACGGCCAGGCGGTCGCCCTGGCCGCGGCCGAGACCGGGGGCCGGGCGGTGGTGGTGATGCCGGCCGGGTCCAACCCGGCCAAGGTGGCCGCCACCCGGGCCTACGGCGCCGAGGTGGTCACCGCGGGCGTGACCGGCGAGAACCGCGAGACCTTCGCCGCCGACCTGGCCGCCGAGCGCGGCCTGCGCCTGGTCCATCCCTTCGACGACCACGACGTCATGGCCGGGCAGGGCACGGCCGCCCTCGAGCTGCTCGACGACGTCGGTGACCTGGACCTGGTCCTGGTCCCGGTGGGCGGGGGCGGGCTCATCTCCGGCACCGCCGCCGCGGTCAAGGGCCGTTCCCCGGCGACCCGGGGCGTCGGGGTCGAGCCGGCGGCCGCCGCCGACGCCCAGGCGTCGCTGCGGGCCGGCCGGCGCATCCCCCTGCCCGCCGCCCCGGCCACCATCGCCGACGGCGTCCGCAGCCTGTGCGTGGGGGAGCGGCCGTTCGAGGTCATCCGCCGCCTGGTCGACGACATCGTCACCGTCACCGACGCCGAGCTGCTCGACGCCCTCGCCCTGTGCTGGTCGCGGACCAAGCAGCTGGTCGAGCCGACCGCCGCCCTGCCCCTGGCCGCCCTGCGCACCGGCGCCGCCCGCGGCACCCGGGTCGGGGTCGTCCTCACCGGCGGCAACGTCGACGCCGCCGCCCTGGCCGCCTGCCTGGGGCGATGACCAGCGCCCGCGGGCGCGGCGGCTGGGAGCCGGCCCGACGCGGTAGCGTGCTCGGCATGGAGCCATCCCCGTCGTCGGGCGACACCGGCCGGGCGCCCCGGTGGGCGCGCTGGTTCGTGGGCGCCTACCTGGCGGTGTTCCTGGTCTGCGGGCTGGTCGGGCTGGAGGCGTGGCCGCTCACCGGCTGGCGGCTGTTCGCCGACGCCCGCCAGGCCCGGCAGCCCGGGTTCGTGGCGGTGACGGTCGACCGGGCGGGCCGGGAGACCCCGGTCCCGTTCGCCGACCTGCCGGCCGGCTACCAGGGCAACGTGCAGGTCCTCAAGGGCTTCGCCGGGCTGCCGGCCGGCGAGCAGGCGGCCGTCTGCCAGGCCTGGGCGACGGCGGTCCGCGAGCGCGGCGGTGAGGTCGCCGAGCTCCGCATCTACCAGACCGTCACCGACGTGTCGGCCCGCGTCGGCGACCGGGGCGCGCCCCCGGAACGGGCCCTCCGCTTCACCTGCCGCCCCAGGAGCGCCGATGCCGGCGGCTGACGCCCTGCGGCGGGCCGGGGGGGGCCGGGGGACCGCCGGGGTGGTCCCCCGGAGGATCGAGGGCTGGCTGTTCGCGCCCGGGGACCCGCGGCGGCTGGCCGCCCTGCGGATCGGGCTGGGCGGGCTGCTGGCGGCCCGGCTGGCCAGCGGGCCGTACCCGGAGCTGGCCACCCAGCCGCCGGCGCTGTTCCGGCCGATCTCGTTCCTGCGGCTGCTCGACCGGATGCCGTCGCCCGAGGTGGTGGCCATCCTCCAGGCGCTCGCCCTGGGCGCGGCCGTGCTGGCCACGGTCGGGCTGCTGACCCGGGTCACCCTGCCCCTGGCCTGGCTGGCCGCCCTGCCCCTGGTGGCCATGACCTCCAGCCTGGGCAAGGTCGTCCACAACGACGTGCTGCTGCTCCTCTGCCTGGTCCCGCTGCTGCCGTCGCGGGCCGGGGCGGCCTGGTCGCTCGACGCCCGCCAGCGCCCGGTGGCCGGCCGGGGACCGGCGTTCGGCTGGCCGGTTCGGACGGCCATGGTGGTGGTCGCCGGGGCCTACTTCTTCTCCGGCCTGGCCAAGCTGCTGCACGCCGGCCCGGCCTGGGTGGCCAGCGGCAACGTCCGCTGGGTGCTGTACGCCTCCAGCGACGGCCAGCCCGAGCCCAACCCGTTCGCCCTGTTCGTCGCCGACCGGCCGGTGCTCGCCCACCTGGTCGCGGCGGCCACCCTGGCCGTGGAGCTCGGCTTCCCGCTGGTGCTGTGGCGGCCCCGGCTGGCCTGGCTGTTCGTGCCCGCCGTGGTCGCCATGCACGCCGGCATCGGGCTGGCCATGCACCTGGACTACTCGGTCATGGCCGCCACCGTGCTGGTCGTGATGGTCGACTGGCCGGCCCTGGCCGACCGCCTCTTCCCTCGTCCCGTCCCCATCGAGGAGCAACCATGAACCCCGAGGCCGATCTCATCATCGTGGGGGCGCCGGTCTACACCGCCGACCCGGCCCGCCCCTGGGCCGACGCCGTGGCCGTCCGGGCCGGCCGGGTCGCCGCCGTGGGCCCTGAGGCCGAGGTCGGGGCCCTGCGCGGGCCCGCCACCAGGGTGCTGCGGCTGGACGGCGGCCTGGTCCTGCCCGGGTTCGCCGACGCCCACGTCCACACCGCCGCCGGCGGCCTGGAGCTGGCCCAGTGCGACCTGCACGGGGTCGAGCCGGAGGCCTACGCGGCGGTGGTGGCCGGCTACGCGGCCGACCACCCCGGCGTCGGCTGGGTCCTCGGCAGCGGCTGGGTCATGGACGCCTTCGGCACCGAAGGCCCGCGCGCGGCCGCCCTGGACGCGGTCGTGGCCGACCGGCCGGTGCTGCTGGAGTCGACCGACGGCCACAGCGCCTGGGTCAACCGCCGGGCCCTGGAGCTGGCCGGCATCACCCGCGCCACCCCGGACCCGCCGCGGGGCCGGATCGAGCGCGACGCCGCCGGCGAGCCCACCGGCGCCCTCCACGAGGCGGCCAAGGACCTGGTCGGCGACCTCGCCCCCGAGCCCGACCAGGCCGAGTGGGAGGCCGCCGTCGAGCGCGGCCAGGCCCACCTGCACCGCCTGGGGATCACCGCCTGGCAGGACGCCGCCGTCGAGCCGCCGATGCTGGCCGCCTACCGGGCGGTGGCCGAGCGGGGGCGGCTCACCGGCCGGGCCGTGGCCGCCCTGCGCTGGATGCCCGAGGACGGCCAGGACCAGCTGGCCGCCCTGGTCGAGCGACGCGAGCGCGGCACCGCCGGCCGGCTGCGGGCCAGCGCGGTCAAGATCTTCGCCGACGGGGTGTTCGAGAACCGCACCGCCGCCATGCTCGACCCCTACCTGGACGGCGACGGCCACCCCACCGGCAACCTCGGCATCGGCATGCTCGGCGCCGAGGAGCTGGCCCTGGTGGTCACCGCCCTGGACGCTGAGGGCTTCGACGTCCACGTCCACGCCATCGGCGACCGGGCCGTCCGCGACACCCTTGACGCCTTCCAGGCGGCGGCCGCCGCCAACGGCCGCCGCGACGCCCGCCACCAGATCGCCCACCTCCAGTTCGTCCACCCCGACGACCGCCCCCGCTTCCGCCGCCTCGGCGTGGTCGCCAACGCCCAGCCGTTCTGGTCGTGCTTCGACGGCTACATGCGCGACCTGACCCTGCCGTTCCTGGACCCCGAGCGGGCCGGCTGGCAGTACCCGTGGGCGAGCCTGCGCCGGGCCGGGGCGGTGCTGGCCTTCGGCAGCGACTGGACGGTGTCGACCGCCAACCCTCTGGAGGAGATCGAGGTCGCGGTGCGCCGGGTCGCCCCCGACGACCGCGACGGCGAGCCGTTCCTGCCCGCCGAGCGGGTCGACCTGCCCGCCGCCCTCGACGCCTTCACCAGCGGCTCCGCCTACGCCCTGCGCCTGGAGGCCGACACCGGCTCGGTCACCCCCGGCAAGCTGGCCGACCTGGCCGTCCTGGACCGCGACCCGTTCGACGAGGCCGCCGGCCCCATCGGCGACGCCCGCGTCGTGGTCACCCTGGTCGAGGGGGAGCCGGTCCACGCCGACCCCTCCCTGGACCTGGGCTGAGGGCGGTCAGGGGCGCAGGGCCGGCTGGTCGATCGTCAACGTCCGAGCATCCCCGTCGAGGGTGGCCGCCACCCCGAGAGGGAGGGTGGCCAGGTGCTTGGCGTGGCCGACGGGGAGCTTGTACAGCACCGGGACCCCGAGCGGCTCCAGGTGCTCCTCCAGGACCTGCTCCAGCGACTTGGTCCGGGGCCACTCCGGGCGCTGCTCGCTCCACTCGCACCGCTCCAGGTCGCCGACCACCACCCCGGCGACGCCGGCCAGCTTGCCGGCCTGCCCGAGCTGGGTGAGCATCCCGTCGATGTACCAGGGCGGCGCGTCGACCTCCTCGAAGAACAGGATGGCCCCCTCCAGCTCGATCTCCCAGGGCGTTCCCATGGTCTGGAGCAGCAGCCACAGGTCGCCGCCGGCCAGCGGCCCGCTGGCCCGGCCGCCGCGCAGCGGGCGGACGTACGGGTCGTCAGGGTCGGGCGGCAGCAGGCCGGCCCCGCCGCCATGCAGCACCGCCTGCAGCCGGTCGCGGGTGAAGTCGCTGGCCTCGGTCCAGCCCATCGTCATCAGGTGCGGGCCATAGAGGGTGGCCAGCCCGGCCCGCTGGCGCAGGGCGACGTGCAGGGCGGTGATGTCGGAGTAGCCACAGAAGGCCTTGGGGTGGTCGGCGATCAGCTCGAAGTCGAGGTGGGGGACCAGCTGCATCGACCCGAACCCGCCGGTCAGGCACTGGACGACGTCGACCTCGGGGTCGGCGAACATCGCCTCCAGGTCGCGGGCCCGGGCCTTGGCGTCGCCGGCGACATACGCGTCGCGGGCCTCGATGCCGCCGGCCAGCTTCACCCGGTAGCCGCGGGCCTGCCACCACTCGACCCCGCGCAGCAGGTCGGACCGGTTCTCGAACGGGCTGGCCGGCGCGGGCACCCCGATGCAGCCACCCTGGGGCAGCGTCCGGCCGAACCTGGTCGCCTCGATCACCGGGGGCATCGTGCCACAGCGGCCGGACCCGGGCCGGCGCGACGATGGCCGGCAAGTCCCGAATTGGCCCGCGTGAGCGGTTCCCCGATAGGGTCCGCAGCTGGATAGGGTCCGCAGCTGGACCGGGAGCATCGGAGGACGGAGCGGGTCCGGATGGACGGGAGAGCGGCGCAGCGGCACCACCGGGCCGGCAGGGCCGGGCGGCGCTGGCTGATCGCCGCCACCGGCCTGGTGCTGGCCGGGTCGGCGACCGCGGCCGCCGCCGGGTTCGGGCCCGACCGCGGTCCCGGCGCCGGCCCGGGGTCCGGCGGCGACCCGGCACCGGCGGCGGCCGGCCCGGCGGCCGTGCCCGACACCTCGCTGCCGGTGGCCACGACCACCACCCTCCCGCCCCCGCCGGAGCTGCCCCGCGGCGGCCGGACGCTGTTCCCCCGCTACCGGGTGGTCGGGTTCTACGGCATGCAGAACCTGGACGTGCTCGGGGCCGGCCCGCCCGACGTGGTCGCCCAGCGCCTGCTCAAGGTGGCCCGCCCGTACGCCACCCCCGGCCATCCGGTGATGCCGATGTTCGAGCTGATCGCCACCGTGGCCCACCCGTTCCCGACCCCGAGCGGCCTGTACCGGACCCACCAGAAGGACGCGATCGTCCGGTCGTTCCTGAAGGCGGTCCGCAAGATCGACGGGGTGCTGGTCCTGGACGTGCAGCCGGGCCGGGACGACTTCGTCAGCTCGCTGCGCCACTGGGAGCCGTACCTGCGCCAGCCCGACGTCGGCGTCGCCCTCGACCCGGAGTTCGCCATGGGCCCCGGCCAGGTGCCGGGCAAGCAGCTCGGCCGCACCGACGCCGCCGCCATCAACCGCGCCTCGGCCTTTGTCGCCGGGATCGTGAAGCGCCACCGGCTGCCCCAGAAGCTGTTCATGATCCACCAGTTCCGGGACAGCATGATCAGCGACAAGGCCATGATCGCCATCCGTCCCGGCCTGGCCATGACCTGGAACGCCGACGGCTTCGGGGTCCGCTCGGCCAAGCTCGAGGACTACCGGTCCTACACCCGCGACCGGCGCTTCCACCCCGGCCTGAAGCTCTTCTACGAGAACGACGTCAATCTCATGCGTCCCCGCGAGGTCCTGCGGCTGAAGCCGGTCCCTCGGGTGATCAACTACCAATAGCGGAAATCCCACGGTTTTTCCGCATCGCGTGGTAGAACCATCCGGCCCTTGCCCCACCCACCCCGCGGGGTCCCTCGCGGGCGCGGAGGTGGTCGTATCAAGGCTCGCCGGCTCGCCCTGTGGTTGCTCCTGGCCATGCTGCTCGCGCCGGGCGCGTCGGCCCCGCCGGCACCGCGGGCGGCGGTCGCGGCCCCGGCCGCCCGGCCCGCCCCGGCCGCCCGGCCCGTCCTCGGCGTCGGGAGCCGCGGGGCGGCCGTGCGCCGGGTCCAGTCGCTGCTGAACGGCCACGCCTACCCGGTGCCCGTGACCGGCTACTACGGGACCGTGACGGCGCGCCAGGTCCGGCGCTTCCAGGCCGCCAACGGCATCCGCGTCACCGGGAAGGTGGGCCCGCTGACCTGGCCGAAGCTGCTCGGCCCCTCGGGTGGGCAGGCCGCCGCGGCGCCGGCCCCGGCCCCGGGCCCGGGGGCGGCGGGCGTGGTGTACCTGACCTTCGACGACGGGCCGACCCCCGCCTGGACCCCGCGGGTGCTCGAGCTGCTGGCCCGTTACCGGGCGCAGGCCACCTTCTTCGTCGTCGGCGGCAACGCCGCCGCCCACCCGGAGCTGGTCCGCCAGGCGTACGCCGCCGGGCACGGGGTCGGCAACCACACCTGGACCCACCGCCGGCTGACCCGCCTCGGTGGGGGCGCGCTGGAGGCCGAGGTGGGCGCGACCAGCGCGGCCGTCCACCGGGTCACCGGAGCCCCGGTGCGCTGCCTGCGCCCCCCGTACGCCACGGTCGACGCGACCATCGCGGAGCGGGCCCGCGCCCTGGGGCTGCGCCTGGTCATGTGGGACGTCGACTCCGGCGACTGGCGCCGCCCGGGCGCCGGGGTGATCGCCGACCGGATCCTCGGCCGGGTGCGCTCCGGCGACGTGGTCCTCCTGCACGACGGCGGCGGCGACCGCAGCCAGACCGTGGCCGCGCTCCAGCAGGTGCTCGCCTCGCTGTCGGCCGCTGGGTTCCGGTTCAGCCCCCTGTGCCGCTGACGCCGGTCGGGGGCCGCCGCTCGGGGAATGGCTCGTCTCCAGCAGCCGGACGGCGCCGAGCCGGCAGGGGCTTGGCCAGCAGCTCGTCCACGTAGGCCACGCACTCGTCGACCGCGGCCTCCAGCAGGGCCTTGCCCTTGTCGGCCGTGCCCAGGGTGGCGTCGCCCTGGACCCCGGAGCGGCTGAACGACGACCACCACGGCATCAGCTTCAGCGGCCCGTCCGCCCAGTCCAGCCAGGCGTGCTCGCCCTCGGGGTAGGAGCGCTCGTCGACGGCCAGCTCCATGGCCACCGCGTCCGGGTCGATGGCCAAATAGATCGAGGTCTCCAGCTCGCAGGCGTGGGCCATCCCGCCCCGGGTCGAGGACCGCACCCGGCCGATGACCTCGAACGCCGCCGGGCTGGCCAGGTAGAAGGCGGCCGCGGCCAGGACCTCGGGCCGGTCGACCATGACCAGGCGGGCCGCCGTCTCGACCAGGTTCTGGTTGGAGCCGTGGCCGTTGAGGAACAGCATCCGCCGGAAGCCGTGGTGGGCCAGGGACCGCCCGACGTCGGTGCAGTAGCGGACGAAGGTGTCCCAGCCGATGGTGATGGCCCCCGGGAAGTCCATGTGGTGGGGGTCGTAGCCGTGGGGGATGGCCGGCAGCAGCACCACCCGGTCGGCGGCCGCGACCGCGGCCCGCTCGCAGATCTCGGACACGATCCGCAGATCGGTGTCGACCGGCAGGTGAGGTCCGTGGTCCTCCAGGGTGGCCACCGGGACCAGGGCGACCCGCTCCTCGCCGGCCGCCCGCCGCACCTCCGGCCAGGTCAGGCGCTCGTAGCGCAACGGGCCTGTCTCAGACCACACCGGCCAGGTCCACCTCCTCATAGGCGGTGACGCAAGGGCTGCCCGGCGCCACCCACATCCGTCCGAGGTCCAGGTCGCAGATCATCGAGAAGACGATCGCCGACGCCTCGTCGGCCGGGTCCTCGCTGCCGTGCTCGCAGATCGTCTGGGGCCCGTCGCCGCCGTGGTCGGCCAGGATCTCGCCGATGGCGGCCGGGGTGGCCGGCGACCGCTCCTCGACCAGGGCCTGGAGCCGGGCCAGGCGGGCCTGGCTGCCCGGGCTCGGCGGCGGGGCCCGCTCGGCCAGCTCCGGGTCGGTGTAGTGGTTGGTGTGGCTGCCGGGCAGGCCGTTGACGGCGAACCGGGTGGCGCTGGTCTCGATGCTCATGGCGCTGCCGCTGCCGAAGGCGAAGCTGTGCCCGTAGCCGCCGGCCCGGCCGGGCAGGGTGGCCCGGCGCAGGGCGTCGGCGGGGGAGGAGGCGACCAGGGCGTGCCGCGACACCAGCACCCGCGGGATGCCGACGCCGTCGTCGTTGGCGACCAGCGACTGGATGCCCTGGGCGACCCGGTACTCGTTCATGCCGACGGCGGGCAGGCAGCAGGCCAGGGTGGGGGAGACCAGGGCCGGGCCGTCGTCGGGCAGCTCGACGACCACGGCCACGTGCCCGACGTCCCCGGCCAGCCACTGCTCGTTGTGCCCGAGCAGGGTGTACCCGGGCCCGGAGATGGTCACCGTCGAGCAGCGCTCCCGGGGCGCGCCGCCCGTCCCGGCCGGCCCGCCGGCGCCGGTGATCTGGCCGAGCGTCCGGCCGCTGCGCTCCTCCAGCAGCGGCTCCAGCTCCTCGAAGGCGTTGACGCAGAACAGCTCCCAGAACGACACCCCGGACCCCTCGGCCATCCCGGTGACCAGCTCGACCAGGTCGGGCAGCTCCCGCTCGGCCGCGGCCAGATACGGGGCGAGCAGCCCGGCCAGCTCGCCGGCCCGGACCCCGCGGCGGACCAGGTAGCGCCAGTAGAACTCCAGCGAGCCGCGGATCAGGTCGGCCAGCTCGTAGCCGACGGTGCGGCCCCGCTCCAGCGGGTCGCCCCGGGCCACCACCACCCGCACCGGGCTCATCTCGGCAGGTCCGCGTAGGCGAGCAGGAAGGCGGCGGCGCCGACGACGTGCTCTTCCAGCCCGGCCAGGGTGGCGTACTCGTCGGGCCCGTGGGCGCCGGCGGCGTGCCCGACCCCGCCCGACGCCCAGGGCAGGCCGAGGACGCGGTCGAACACGAAGTAGGGCGCGCACCACGGCGCCAGCGGGTACGGCAGCGTTGACCGGCCCATGGCCGCGTACGAGGCCCGCATGGCCAGCTCGGAGCGGTTGCCGGGCGGCGCCTTGGCCCACGGGTAGGCGTCGAGCAGGCGCACCTGGACGTGGCCGAACCCGTGCTCGTCGAGGTGGCGGCGGACGGCGGCCGCGGCCGCCTCCGGGTCGCCCCCGACCAGGCGGATGTCGACCCTGGCCTCGGCCCGGCTGGGCACGATCGTCTTGCCGCCGGGGCCGACGTAGCCGGCGGCGATCCCGGAGATGTTCATGGTCGGCCGGAACAGCAGCGCCTCCAGCAGCTCGGCCGGCCCGCCGGGAAGCCGGTAGCGGGCGGCGTTGGCCTCGCGCAGGTGCGCGGCCGGGTCGAAGCCGGCGGCCAGCTCGGCCAGCAGCCGCCGATCGCCGTCGCCGGGCCCGGGGCCGCCGTCGAGGCCGGCCACCCGGATCTCCTCGTCCGGGCCGGTCAGGGTGGCCAGGGCCTGGACCAGGGCCCACACCGGCGAGGCGATCCAGGCCTGCTCGCTGGAGTGGAGGTCGATGGCGGGGCCGCCCCAGTCGCCGGCCTCGGCGACCAGCTCCAGGTCGCACAGGCCCTTGCAGCCGAGGATCAGCTCCGGCTGGCCGTCCAGGCCGGCGGTCAGGTCGAGGTCGAAGGCGCCCTCGGCGGTCAGGTCGCCCGACCTGGCCTGGACGGCGGCGGCCAGGTTGGGGCTGCCCAGCTCCTCCTCGCCCTCGATCATCAGGACGACGGTCAGCGGCATGGCGTCCAGCTCGCGCAGGACCTCGACGGCCAGGAAGAAGCAGGCCAGGCAGCTCTTGGAGTTGGCGCTGCCCCTGGCCACCACCGCCGGGCCGACGCCGGGGAGGTCGCGGACCTCGGCCGCGAACGGCGGCGAGGTCCACTCCGGCTCCTGGGCCGGCTGCACGTCGTACATCCCGTAGCGCAGCAGCCGGGGCGCGCCCGCCGGGCCGGGCAGCTCGCCAAGGACCAGCGGGTGGCCGG
>DASUPQ010000242.1 GCA_036280995.1 Actinomycetota bacterium
CGGTCTGTACTTCGTCATCGGCGGGATCGCCTGGGCGACGTTCATCTACAACGGGGTCCCGGTGCCGGACTCGTTCGCCACCATCCTCGCCACCATCGCCGGCGGCCTGGTCGGCGTGCTCGCGCCCACCGCCGGCCCGGGCCGGTCCTCTGAATCCTGGCGGGACGAGCGGCCACTGCCGCCGGCCGAGTGACCGCCCTGGCGGGTCAGCTCGGCCGGTACCGCAGGAGCAGGATGCCGGAACGGAACGGGCGGGTCTCGACGAGTCGCAGGGTCGGGAGCTCGGTGGCATCGGCGAACAGGCGGGCGCCGCGGCCGAGCACGACCGGGTAGAGGAACAGGCGGTACTCGTCGACCAGGCCGGCGGCGATGAGGGCGTGGACCAGGGTGATGCTGCCGGTGGTGACGATGTCCCCGCCCGGGCTGGCCTTCAGCGTCCGGAGCTCGTCCTGGAAGCTGTCGCCGGCGAGCACGGTGGTGTGCTCCCAGCCGGGGTCGTCCAGGGTGCTGGAGACGACGTACTTCTCCACCCGGTTGAGGTAGTCGGTGACGCCGGTGGTGTCGTCGGTCTGCTTCGGCCAGTAGCCGCGCATCTCCTCGAACGTCACCCGCCCGAAGAGGACGGCGTCGGCGGCCTCGCTCTGCTCGCGGAGCGCCGCCAGGAGGTCGGACTGGTCGACCTCGGCGTCGTCGGCCACGCTGAACCAGCCCTCCGACGCGTCGATGACACCGTCGAGGGTGATGTTCTCGGTGACGATCAGATCTCGCATCGCTGGACCTCCCTGGACGGGGGCTGCACACTCCGGTTCGACACCCCACACACCCTAGAGCCGAGCCGGGACACCATGACGGAGCCTGAGTCCGAGGTCGAGGGACTGACCGACTTCCTGTACGAGCTGGGGCTGCTCAAGCGGTACCGGCGGACCGGCTGGGAGGTCGCCGGGGTCGGCGACCCCGAGAGCATCGCCGAGCACAGCTTCCGGACGGCGGTCATCGGCTACCTGCTGGCCGTGCTGGAGGGCGCCGACCCGGACAGGACGGCGGCGCTGTGCCTGTTCCACGACACCCAGGAGACGCGGATCGGGGACGTGCCCCTGATCGGCAAGGGCTATGTCGCGACCGCCCCGAACGCCGAGGTCATCGCCGACCAGGTGGCCGGGTTCCCGGCCGAGGTCGGACGGGCGGTGCGTGACCTGGTCCGCGAGTACGAGGCCCGGGAGACGGCGGAGGCGCGGCTCGCCAAGGACGCCGACAAGCTGGAGTGCCTGCTCCAGGCGCGCGAGTACCAGGCCAAGGGGCACGCGGACGTGGAGGCCTGGATCGAGTCGTCGGCGGCCGCGCTCCGGTCCGCCTCGGCCCGGCGGCTCGCCGAGGCCTGCCGGCGGGTCCCGCCCCGGCGGTGGTGGGAGGCCGTCGCCGCGGCCAGGTCCGGGCAGGCGCGGGGAGACGCCGCAATGCCCTGACCGCGCGCCGCCCCGGGCAGGGTCAGCCGGCGTCGGCGGCGGCGGCGCCGAGCTCGCGGACGACCTCGACGAACAGGTCGAGGTCGTCGGCGGTGGTGCGCCAGTTGCTGATCGCGGGGCGGAGGGCGACCCGGCCGCCGTAGACGGTGGCGCCGGCGAACACGCGGCCGTCGTCCAGCAGGGACTCGCCGAGCCGGCGGTTGAGGTCGTCGAGCTCGGGCTCGGAGCGGCCGGGCGGGTGGTAGCGGAAGCAGACGACGTTGAGGGGGACCTCGGCCAGGCGTTCCAGGTCGGGGGCGGCGTCGACGGCGGCCGCGAGGTGACCGGCCAGGTCGCAGTGGCGCTCGACCAGCTCGCGGTAGCCGCTGCGGCCGTAGGCGGCCAGGGTGGCCCAGATGGGGAGGGCGCGGGCCCGGCGGGAGGACTCCGGGCCGAGGAGGCCGTAGCCGCCGCGGGGGTCGTCGGGGCCGGGGAGGTAGGCGGCGCCGGGCATGCCGAACGCCGGGCCGAGGCGGGCGGGGTCGCGGACGAGCGCGAACCCGCTCTCGTACGGCACGTTCAGCCACTTGTGGGCGTCGGCGGCGATCGAGTCGGCGCGCTCGATGCCCGCGGTGAGGTGGGCGGTGCGGGGGGAGAGGGCGGCGAACAGCCCGAACGCGCCGTCGACGTGCAGCCAGGCGCCGAACTCGGCGGCCAGGTCGGCCAGGTCGGCCAGCGGGTCGAACTCGCCCGCGTTGGGCTCGCCGGCGGTGGCGACCAGCACGGCGGGGGCGCCGCCGAGCTCGCCCAGCCGGCGCCGGACCGCGTCCAGGTCGACCCGGCCGACGTCGTCGCGGGTGAGCACCTCGACCGTGTCCTTGCCGTGGCCGAGCAGCTGCAGGGCCTTGCGGGCGCTGGGGTGCACGTAGCCGCCGGAGAGCACCGGCATGCGGGGGAGCCCGGCCAGCCCGGCCGAGGTCAGGTCGACCCCGTGCCGCTCGGCCCACCAGTGCGAGGCCAGCGCCAGCCCGGTGACGTTGGCGAAGGTGGCGCTGGCGGTCAGGGCGCCGCCCCAGCCCGGCGGCAGGCCGACGAGCTGGCGCAGCCAGTCGAGGGTGACCCGCTCGGCCGCGTCGGCGAAGCGCGACGAGGCCCGCACGAACGCGTTCTGGTCGAGCATGGACACGACCCAGTCGGCGGCCAGGGCCGCCGGCGTCGAGCCCCCGATCACGAAATGGAAGAAGCGCGGCCCGGCCGAGGCGGTCGCGGTCGCCGTCCCGACGCGCAGCAGCGCCTCGACCGCCGCCTGGGTGCCCGCGCCCTCCTCCGGCAGGGGGCCGCCCAGCTCGCCCAGCAGGGGCTCGGCGGCGCGGTCGTAGACCAGGCGCCGGGGCAGCTCGTCCAGGTACGGCCCGGCGGCCTCGATCACCTGTGTGAGTGCTGCTAGCGTCTCGGCCTGTTCCTTCAGCGGATCGCCCATGTCGCTCCCTCCCATGGTCGCGGCGGTTCAGTCTACGAGGGGAGGCGGGTCGCATGGAGGTCCGGCAGGCTCGCGCCGCCGACTGGGAAGCCGTCCGCGACCTGCGCCTGCGGGCACTGGCCGACGCGCCCGAGGCCTTCGCCAGCACGCTCGAGGCGGAGCTGGCGTTGCCGGCCGAGGAATGGCGGCGGCGGGCGGCGGGCGGGCCGGCGTCGGCGAGGTTCATCGCCGGCGAGGGCGACACCGAGGTCGGCCTGGCCGCGATCTTCGCCGAGCCCGGCACACCCGGGCGCATGCACCTGGTGTCGATGTGGGTGGACCCGCGTCACCGCCGGCGCGGTGTCGCCCGTGCCCTGGTCGACCAGGCCGTTGGCTGGGCTGCCGAACGCCAGGCCCGCGAGGTGATCCTGTGGGTCGTCGACCAGAACACCGCCGCCCGCACCCTGTACGAGCGGGCCGGCTTCCGGCCCACCGGCGAGCGCCAGCCGTTGCCCTCCCACCCCGAGCTGACCGAATCCATGCTGCGGCTCGACCTCGAGCGTTCCGAACCAGGCCCGAACCGCAAGGAGGCCGGCACATGGCCGGACCGCTCCCGATCCTGCTGATCCCCGGGCTGCTGGTCACGCTGCGGTTGTACGAGCGGCAGCTCCCGGCGCCGGTCACCTGAGCCGGCTCGACCAGCCCGAGCGGGTCACCGAGGCGCTGGTGGCGTGGGCCTCGGGCGAGGAGTGACGCCGCCGGGGGCGGCCGCGGGCCCGACTTCCGGGTCGGTCACCCCGGATGCGATGCTGAGGCGGCTTCGGGCGGACCGGCGGGGATGGCGATGGACAGGAGGCGTGGATGTCGACACTTGACCGCATGGTGGCGAGGCTGCTCGTCCGCTGGCTGCGGGAGCCGGTGCGCCAGGTGCTGGCCGAGCAGGACCCACGCCAGGCCGGGCCCGAGGCCCACGTGGAGATGTACAAGTACCTGGTCCACGGGGACCGCTCGAAGCTGGACATCCACCCGACCGCCGTGGTCAACAACGCCTTGTTCAACGTCGGCTCGGGCACGATCACGGTGGGCGAGTACGCCTTCTTCGGCCACAACGTGTCGGTCCTGACCGGCACCCACGACATCAACACCTTCGGGCGCGAGCGCCAGCTGGCCATCCCGCGCTCCGGACGCGACATCGTCATCGAGGAGGGCGTCTGGGTGGCCAGCAACGCCATGGTGCTGGGCCCGTGCCGGATCGGCGCCCACGCCGTGGTCGGCGGGGGCTCGCTGGTCATGGACGACGTCGCGCCCTACACGATCGTGGCCGGCTCCCCGGCCAAGGTGCTGCGGACCATCCCCCACGACGGCCAGCCCGGCTGACCGGGCCTCGGCTCAGGGCCGGGGGCCGCCGGGGTCGGTCCAGCCGAGGTTGGCGGCCATCCGCGCCAGCACGGCCACCGTGCCCTGGTACTCGTCGGCGCTGACGCCCTCGGTGACCCGGCGCCGCTGGGCGGAGACCTCCGCCAGGAGGCCGGCGTGGGCGGCGGTCCCGGCCGGGGTCGCGGCGGCACGGTCGCCGGCCGACCAGGTCGCCCAGCCGCGGGCGGCGAGGTCGTCGAGCACCGGGCGGATGCTGGGCTCCCGGTCGTCCAGGAACGGCGCCAGGCGGGTGTCGAGGTCGTCGACGGTCACCGGACCGTCCTGCAGGGCGGTCAGGGCCTGCCAGTGGCGGCGGGTCAGGCCCCGGTCCCCCAGGAGCCGGTCGAAGCCCTCGTCGAGCAGGCGGTCGACCAGCTTCAGCCAGAAGCCGATCGGCCGGCGGTCGGTGGGGACGGTCGCGGTGCCCATGTGGCTCAACTCCCATATAGATGCTCTGGTACAACTATATGTATAATAGCATCTATGTCCGAGGATGCGGTGGCCGCGATCGAGCAGGCCATGGTGGCGATGCGGCGGAGCTGGTCGCGGCGGAGCCTGCAACGGCGGACCGCGGCGGCGGGGTCGGTAGGGGCCGCCGGGGCGGGGGCCGCCGAGGCGGCGGCGTTCCAGGTGCTGGACGCGATCGAGTCCGGCGGGCCCCTCACCGTCAACGGGGTCGCCGACGCGCTCGGGGTCGACCAGCCGCGGGGCAGCCGGCTGGTCGCCCGGGCGGTGGAGGCCGGGCTGGTGCGGCGGGGCGCCGACCCGGACGACGGGCGGCGCAGCGTCCTCGCCCTGACCCCGCGGGGGGCGCGGGTGCTGGCCGAGGGGCACCGGGCCCGCCGGGCCGCGGTCGAGGCGGCCCTCGCCGGCTGGCCGGACGAGGACCGCGAGACCTTCGCCCGCCTGCTGCGGGCCTACGTCAGCGGCTGGGAGCGGGCGGTCAGGGGACCGGCATGAGGGCGATGCGACGGCGGGTCTCGCCGCCGATGCGGTTGGTGTCGCTGCCGACCCACAGGCCCTGCGGGGTGACGTAGAGGTCCTTGCCGCCGACGCCGCGCTCCTTGGTCGGGTTCCAGGGGAGGGCGAGGCCGGTGGCGGGGTTGATGGCGCCGATGCCGGGCCGGCTGACCGCGCCGGGACCGGCGGTGTCGGCCCCATTGGGGTTGTTGAGCCAGCGCTGGTGGCCCTGGACGTAGACGGCCACGTCGGTCGCGGCCACCGAGTGCAGGGTGTCGCCGCCGGTGTAGTTGATCCAGGTGGGACGGACCGGGTTGGTGACGTTGGTCTCGAACCGGGCGGTGGCGTCGCACAGGTCGCGCCCGACCCCGCCGGAAACCGGGATGTAGCCGGTGGACACGAACGCGAACCACGACCCGTCGGGCGAGAAGTCGACGTCGCGCATGTAGTCGGGCAGGCTCCCGGCCCGGCAGAGGTTCTGCAGCGGCGGGTAGTACCAGGCGTTGAGCGAGGCCGTGGCCCCCAGGGTGAGCATGAACGCCCGGTAGCGGGTCTGGCCCAGGACCGAGGTGAAGTTGCCCACCGCGACCAGCCGGGTGCCGGCCGGGTTGACGGCGAAGCGGTAGACCTCGACCGGCCCGGCGTTGTCGGTGACGCTGCCGCTGATCGACAGGTTGAGGTAGCCGGTGTTGGCCCCGGTGCCCGGGTTGACGGCCCGCAGCTTGCCCGGGAAGGTGCCGCCGGCGAGCAGCCGGCCCCCGACCAGGGCCAGCTCGGTGACCTTGCCGGAGGCGAGGTTGGCGTTGAAGGCGGTGTCGACGGCCCCGGTGGTCCGGTTGAGCTTGGCCACGCCCCGCCGGGCGGTGCCGTTGACGCTGGTGAAGGTCCCGCCGATCCACAGCGAGGTGCCGTCGCTGGCCAGCGCCCAGACCTCGCCGTTGACGTTGGGCGCGAACGAGCTGATCACCCCGGTGGAGGCGTTGAAGGCGACGATGTTGCTGCGAGCGAAGGTCCCGCCGGGGCTGACGCCGGCCGGGGTGCTGACCGAGCTGAAGGCTCCGCCGGCGTACATGGTCCCGCCGACCTGGACGAACTTGTGGACGGCGCCACTGGCCACGTTCGGGGTGAAGTTGGCCGGGTTGGCGCTGACCACGGTGCCGAGCGCGATCGACGCCGAGGCGGCGGCCGGGACGGCGGCCGGGACGGCGGCCACGGCCACGCCGAGGCCGAGCGCGACCAGCATGGTGCGGAGCGTGCGCCTGCTGAACGGAACCACGTCGGTGCCCCTTCGGATGCAAGGTTGTCCCACCGGCGTCAGAGTCCCACCGGCACGATGGGATTTCGGCGCAGATCCTACCCAGCCCCGTCAAGAGCCGGATCACGCGGTTGGACTACGCTGCGTCCGGTGTCCGGGCAGCCCGCCGCTGGAATCAGGAGGGACGGAGTGCGCATCCTGCTCGCCGCCGTCAACGCCCCGAAGGGCGACCTCGACGGCAACCTGGCCGGGCACCTGGCCGTGCTCGACCAGGCAAGGGCCCAGGGCTGCCACCTGGCTGTGTTCCCCGAGTTCTCGCTGACCGGGTCGGTCGACCCCCGCCGCCACCCCGGGCGGGCGCTGGCCCTCGACGCCGAGCCGGTCCTGACCCTGCTGGAGGGGACCCGGCGGGCCGGTGTCGCCGCCTTGTTCGGGATCGCCGAGCACGAGGGCGCGAGCTTCCACATCACCCAGGTCTACGGCCACAGCGGCCGTCTCGGCGGGGTCTACCGCAAGCGCCACCTCGGCGAGGGCGAGGAGGGCTACCAGGCCGGCGAGGGCCCCGGGGTGTTCCAGCTCGGGGCGGCCCGGTTCGGGGTCACCATCTGCGCCGAGGGCGAGGTCGACTTCCCCTGGACCGACGCGGTCGCCGGTGGGGCGTCGGTGGTGTGCTTCTGCTCGGCCCCCGGCCTGTACAGGCGCCGCACCGACGAGCAGGGCTGGCGCGACGGGCACGCCTGGTGGGTCTCGGCCGGGCTCGGCGACGCCATCCGCCACGCCCGCCGGCTCGGTGTCCCGGTGGCCATGGCCACCCAGGCCGGGACGACCGAGGACGAGGACTTCCCCGGGCTGGCCGCCCTGGTGTCCCCGTCCGGGGAGGTCGCCCGGCTGCCCGACTGGCGGCCCGGCAGCCTGGTCGTGGAGGTGGCCGCCGACGTCACCGTCCATCCAGTCCGCGAGGCCGTCCGCTGCCTGGTCCTCGACCATGCCGGCCGGGCGTTGCTGGTCCGCTACGCCGACGACCGGGTCGGCGGCACCTGGTGGGGCCCGCCGGGCGGGGGACTGGACCCGGGCGAGGACCACCTGGCGGCCGCCCGCCGGGAGCTGCGGGAGGAGCTGGCCCGCGACGACCTCCGGGTGGGGCCGTTCGTCGGGCGGCGCTGCCACACCTTCTGGCTGGGCCGGTGGATGACCCAGCGGGAACGGTGGGTCCTGTGCCGCGCCGAGCCGTTCGAGGTCGACCCCGCCCATGTGACCACCCTGGCCGCAGAGGCCATCCAGGAGCTGCGCTGGTGGTCCGCTGACGAGCTCCGCGTCTGGGGGGTCGTCGCCACCCCCCGCGACCTGCCCGGCCTGCTCGACCGGATCGCCCGCGGCCGCCTCCCCGGCCCCGACCAGGATCTCGGGATCTAGCCGGCGGCCAGCGCGTCGCGGTCGCGGCGGGGGAGCTTGGCCACCACCAGCTCCCAGGAGTGGTCGACCAGCTCGGCCAGCTCGTCGCCGGGCACCGACCCGTCAAGCTCGACCGTGTTCCAGTGCCGCTTGTTCAGGTGGTACCCGGGGGTGACGGCCGGATAGCGGTCGCGCAGCGCCTCGGCCAGGGTCGGGTCGCACTTCAGGCTGACGCTCCCCGGCTGGCCGGTCAGGTCGCAGATGGCGAACACCCGCCCGCCGACCTTGAACACGGCAACGTCGTCGCCGAACGGGTAGTCCTCGACCGCCCCCGGCCGCCCGCCGAGGTAGCCCAGCATGGCGTCACGGTCCATGGTCCCTCCACGAGCAGGTGCAGGCCGCCGGGGTCGGTGGACCGGAACCTCCTGGGCCACCTGCCGCCCACCGCGGTCACGCGGGCGGGATGTTCTGGTTGAGCCGGAACAGGTTGCCGGGGTCGTAGCGGCGCTTGACCTCGGCCAGGCGGTCCCAGGTGGAGCCCGGATAGGCCTCATGGACCCGGTCGGGCCCCTCGTCGCCGAGGAAGTTGACGTAGGCCCGGCTGTCGCCCTGGTGGAGGGCGGCGGCGAACTCGTCGACCCAGGCCTGGCGGACGACGCGGTCGTCGGGACCTTCGTAGAAGGCGGCCAGGTTGACCATGATGCGGCTGTCGCGGTGGGCGAAGGCGGTGGCGTCGGCCGGGACGCGGGCCATGGCCCCGCCCAGCACCCGCAGCTGGGCCACCCGCACCGGCGCGTCCGACGCCTCCAGGTGCCGCATGATCGCGCCGGCCACCTCACGGTCGACGGTGTCGACGAGCATGGTCCGGGAGACCGCGGTCGGGTGGTACTCCTCCTCCTCGGGGGCGAACATCTCGGCATACGACATGGGCTGGAGCATGTCGGCGAGCGGCTCGGCCAGGGCCCGGAACGGCGCCAGCGCCCGCTCGCCGGCCTCGGCATCGCCCGCGTAGCACAGCAGGGCCAGGACGACCAGCTGGCCGTGGGCCGCCTCGGGCAGGAACGGCATCGGCGGCGCCACCATCACATTGGCGATCCCCGACAGCTCCTCCGGCGCGGCATCGGCGGCGGCCACATAGCCCTCGACGACCTCGGCGCTGGCCGGCAGCAGCAGCATCCCGCCCACGATGGACGGCAGCTCGTGCAGCCGGAACTGGAAACGGGTCGCCACCCCGAAGTTCCCGCCACCGCCCCGGATCGCCCAGAACAGGTCGGGATGATGCTCGCCGTCGACCTGGAGGATGCGTCCGTCGGCGGTCACGACCTCGGCGGCGAGCAGGCTGTCGATGGTCATGCCGAACTTGCGGACCAGGAACCCGACTCCGCCGCCCAGGGTGATCCCGCCGATGCCGACCGACCCGGTGTCGCCGAACCCGGTGGCCAGCCCGTGCTTGCCCACGGCGGCGGTGTAGGCGCCGGCGGTCAGGCCGGCCTGGGCCCAGGCGGTGCGGCCCTCGGGGTCGATCTCCAGGCCGTCCATGGCCGACAGGTCGAGCACGATGCCGCCCTCGGTGGTGCTGTGGCCGGCGGTGCTGTGGCCGCCGCTGCGGACGGCCAGCTCCAGCCCGGCATCGCGGGCCAGGGTCACGACCCGCGCGACCCCGGCGGCGTCGGTGGGACGGGCGATCGCCCCAGGGTGGCGGTCCCACCCGCCGTAGAACAGCACCCGCGCCTGGTCGTAGCCGGGATCGTCGGGAGCGATCACCTGGCCGTCGAAGGCGGCCCGCAGACGCGCAAGATCGATGGTGGGGGAGGACGATGGCGAGCCTTGCATGGGCGACTCCAGATGCGATCTCGGGGAACGTTCAGCGGACAGCCTAGGCGCCCGGTGGGACAGGGCCATCACCCATAGGTGGGAACCTGCGGGGTATGTTGAGGCCAGATGAGCAAGCCGGCCTCCGACCAGCCGCGATCCGACTTCGCCGGCAACCCTGGCGTGATCGCGACCACCCTGCTCAGTGGGGTGATCGCGGTCGCCGTGGCCGCCGCCGAGTGGGCCGGGTCGGGCACGGCGCTCGACTCGCCCGCCGGCATCCTGTGGGCGCTGGTCGCCCTGCTGGGCGTGGCCGCGATGGTGCTGGGCACCGGTCTGGAGCTGCGGCGACGCCGGCAGGCAGGGCATGCGCCGGCCGCGGCCGGCCCCGCCGCCCCCGCGCCGGAGCTGCCGACCGGGACCGTCACGTTCCTGTTCACCGACATCGAGGGCTCGACCTGGCTGCTCCAGGAGCTGGGCGACGCCTACCCGGCGGTCCGCGACGAGCACGCGGCGATCCTGCGCCGGGCGATCCGGGACCAGGATGGCGTCGAGGTCAGCACCGAGGGCGACTCCTTCTTCGCCGCCTTCGCCAGCCCGGTGGCGGCGGTCGCGGCCGCGGTGGCCGCCCAGCGGGGCCTGGCCGCCCACCACTGGCCCCCGGGCCTCCCCGTGCGGGTCCGCATGGGCCTGCACACCGGCGAAGGCGTGCTGGGCGGCGACAACTACGTGGGCATCGACGTGAACCGGGCGGCGCGGATCGCCGGGGCGGCCCACGGTGGGCAGGTCATCGTGTCCGGCGCCACCCGGAGCCTGGTCGAGCACGCCCTCCCGGAAGGGACGGCCCTCCGTGACCTGGGCGAGCACCGGCTGAAGGACCTGAACCTCCCGATCCACCTGAACGACCTGGTGGTCGAGGGGCTGGCGGCGGACTTCCTCCCGCCCCGGACGCTCGACGCCCGGCCGGGCAACCTGCCGGCGCCGCTCACCTCGTTCATCGGCCGGGAACCGGAGATCGCCGAGATCAGGCGGCTGCTGGGGCGGGCCCGGCTGGTCACCCTCACCGGTGCCGGCGGCACCGGCAAGTCCCGGCTGGCCCTTCAGGCCGCCGCCGGGCTCATGGACGAGTACCGCGACGGCGTCTTCCTCGCCGAGCTGTCCTCGGTCACCGACCCTGCCCTGGTCCCCTCGGCGCTGGCGCGGGCCCTGCGCGTCCCCGAGGTCCCCGGCCGGCCCATCCTGGCGGCGCTGCAGGACCACCTCCGCGACAGGCGGCTCCTGCTGGTGGCGGACAACTTCGAGCAGGTGACGGACGCCGGCCCGGTGGTCGAGAAGCTGCTCGCCGCCGCCCCGGGGCTCACCGTCATGGTGACCTCCCGGGCCCCGCTGTCGCTCCGGGGCGAGCAGGAGCTGGTGGTGCCGCCGCTGACGCTGCCCGAGCCGGGACGGCCACCGGACCTCGAGACCCTCGGCCGGTCCGAGGCGGTCCGGCTGTTCACCGAGCGGGCCCAGGCGGTGTGGCCGGGGTTCGAGCTGACCGAGCAGAACGCCCCGGCGGTGGCGGAGATCACCACCCGGCTCGACGGGCTGGCCCTCGCCATCGAGCTGGCGGCCACGCGGACCAAGGTCCTGACCCCCGAGCAGCTCCTGCCCCGGCTCGAGCGGCGCCTCACGCTGCTGACCGGCGGCGCCCAGACCCTCCCGGACCGCCAGCGGACGCTGCGTGGCGCCATCGGCTGGAGCTACGACCTGCTCCCGGCCGCCGAGCAGCGGCTGTTCGCCCGGCTGTCGGTGTTCGCCGGCGGCTGGACGCTGACGTCGGCCGAGGCCGTATGCGACCCGGAGGCGCTCGGCCTCGACCCGCTCCAGGCGACCACCTCGCTGGTCGATCAGTCGCTGGTCACCAGGACCGAGGCGGCCACCGGGGAGCCGCGGTTCTCCATGCTGGAGACGATCCGCGAGTTCGGCTGGGAGCAGCTGGCCGTCGGCGGCGAGCTGGAGCCGGTCACCCGGCGTCACGCCGAGCACTTCCTGGCCCTGGCCGTGGCCGCCGAGCCCCACCTCACCGGCGCCGCCCAGGGCGAGTGGCTGGACCGCTGCGACCAGGAGCACCCCAACCTCCGCGTCGCCCTGCGGTGGGCCGTCAAGGCCGGCGAGGCCGGCCGGGCCCAGGAGGCGGCGGGGGCGATCTGGAGGTTCTGGCAGCAGCGCGGTCACCTGACCGAGGGTCGGCGCTGGCTCGAGGAGCTCCTGGCCCTGCCGTCCGGGCAGGGACCGACCCCGGCGCGGGCCAAGGCGCTGGCCGGGGCCGGGGGCATCGCCTGGTGGCAGGAGGACATCGCCGGCGCCCGCGGGTTCTACGAGGAGGCCCTGGCCATCGAGCGGGCCCTGGGCGACCCGGCCGGCATCGCCCAGGCCCTCTACAACCAGGGGTTCGTGGTGGCCGCCGACGGCGACTTCGACGGCGCCTTCGGGCTGTTCGAGGAGAGCCGGGAGCTGGCCAGGCGGGCCGGGGACGAGCCGGCGGCCGCCCGGGCCGAGTGGATGCTGGCCATCCGGGACCTCGCCGCCGGGGCCTGGGAGCGGCCGGTGGCCATCGCCGAGCAGGCCGTGGCCACCTGGCGCCGGCTCGGGGACCGCCTGCAGATGGGCGACGGCCTGGTCTGGCTGGCCGTCGTCTACGCCCGTGCGGGCCGCCAGGGCGACGCCCGGTCCGCCATCGGTGAGGCCCTGCGGCTGTTCCGCGAGGTGGACAGCCCCATGGGCATCGTCTCGGTCATCCTCGGCCTGTCCTACCTGGCCAGGTGGGAGGGCCGCTACCAGGACGCCGTCCGCCTGGCCGGTGCCGCCGAGTCCCTCCGCGACCAGGTCGGCGGCAGGCCGCCCCTCGGCTTCCTCGTCGGCTTCGTCGGCGACCCCGAGGCCGAGGCCCGGGCCCGTCTTCCCGGGGACGCCGCCGAGGCGGCCTGGGAGGAAGGCCGGCGCCTCAGCGTCGACGCGGCCCTGGCCCCGGCGGCTGTTCCCCCGGCGTCGTAGGCTCGGCCGAGCTCACCGATCGGAGGGAACCCCATGAGCAAGGTTGTCACGCAGGCCTCGATGTCGCTGGACGGGTTCATCGCCGACCCGTCGGGCGGGGTCGGGCCGCTGTTCGAGTGGTACGGGAACGGCGACGTCGAGGTCACCGGGGCCGACCCGGAGCGGGTGTTCCGGGTGTCGGCGGCGAGCGCCGCCTACCTGAACGAGGCGTGGGCGGACGCCGGGGTGGGGGTGATCGGGCGGCGGCTGTTCGACATCACCAACGGCTGGAACGGCCGGCCGCCGGTGGGCGACGCGGTGGTGGTGGTGACCCACCGGCCGCCGGCCGACTGGGACTTCCCGGACGCCCCGTTCACCTTCGTCACCGACGGCGTGCCCGCCGCCGTCGCCCAGGCCAAGGAGCTGGCCGGGGACCGCTACGTCTCGGTCAACCCGGGCAGCATCGCCGGCCAGGCGTTCGCGGCCGGGCTGGTCGACGAGGTCCGGGTCGACCTGGTCCCGGTCGTGCTCGGCGCCGGCGTCCGCTACTTCGGCGACTACGCCGGGTCGCCCCTGCTGCTGGAGAACCCGGAGATCGTGCAGGGGGACCGGGTGACCCACCTGCACTACCGGGTGCGCCGGGCCTGACGTCGGGGAGGCATATACTCCGACCGCTTCGTGGCGCGCTGGCGGGTCGCGAGCCGACGAGGGGAGGGGCCATGGACGGCCGCAGGGACCGGGACTACGACGGCGTGCCCGACTGGCAGGAGGAGGCGAACTACGCCGACGAGGCCCCCATCCGCGGCAACCGGGCCCGCGTGCGCGGCAGCGGCTGCGCCCTCCCGGTCGCCCTCCTGGCGGTGGCCGCCGGGGTCGTCATACGCCGATGGTGAGCGCGGCCACATAGCCGCTGTCGGCGTCCCCGGACAGGCCCAGGATGCGGCGCTTGACCTTCCCGGGAGTTCGCTGGGCGGTCAGCGACGCAGCTCGAGGAACGGGACCAGCTGCTCGGCCGTGGTCATGGAGCCGTGGTGGCCGGTGAGGACGGCCTGGGTCGGGTCGACCTCCCGCTGGACCACGCCGATGGGGCCGTGGGCGGCCGCGACCACGTCGCCGATCCGGGCCCGGGCCTGGTCGGCCACCTGGGGACCGAACCAGCCGGCGGCGACGGCCTCCTCGCCGGACACGACCCACATGGCCTGGCCGAGCAGCCCCCGCCAGGCGGCGAGCACGTCGCCGGCGGCGCCCCGCTCGGTGTGGACGTGCCTGGCCCGGGCCTCGCCGGCCAGCAGCCGCACCCCGGCGGCCAGCTCCGGCCGGTCGGCCAGGTCGACGCGCTCGGAGGGGCGCAGGTCGACCATGCCGTGGTCGCCGGTGACGAACAGGGCGGCGTCGCCAGGGAGGCGCTCGGCGATCTGGCCGACCAGCTGGTCGACGTGGGCCAGCTCCAGCCGCCAGGCCTGCCCGTCGGTCCCGCGGACGTGGCCGGTGCGGTCCAGGTCGGGATGGTAGAGGTAGACCAGGCTGCGCCGGCCCTTGCCGAGGCCGCGCAGGGCCCCGTCGGCCTGGTCGCCGAGGGAGTGGGTGCGCCAGTACTCGCCGCCGCGCAGGGCGGCCCGGGTGAAGCCGGAGGCGGCGAACTGGCCGGCCCCGACCGAGGTGACCTCGATCCCGTCGGCGACGGCGACCTCGAAGGCGGTCGGCTCGGGCTGGACCCGCTCGGGCACGAACCGGTCGCGCAGGTCCTTGGTCCCGCCGAGACCGTAGGGGGACCAGCGCAGGCAGTTGAACGCCCGCTCCATGCCGGGCAGGACCATGGTGTAGCCGACCAGGCCGTGCCGGCCCGGGGGCAGCCCCGTGCCGATCGAGGCCAGGCTGGTCGAGGTGGTCGACGGGAACCCGGTGGTGACCGGCCGGCCCCGCTCGGCCGCGGCGGCCAGGACGGGGGCGACCCGGCGGTTGGCCAGCAGCAGCTCCCAGCCGAGGCCGTCGACGACCAGCAGGCAGGCCCGGCGCAGCGGCTCCACCCCGAGCGGGTTGGCGAACCCGGGCACGTCCAGGGCGGCCAGCAGCGACGGCAGCAGGTCGGCGAGGGAGGCCTCGCCGTAGCGGGGCAGCGGCGGGGCCGGGGCGCTCATAGCCAGCCAGCCTACTAAGGCCCAGCCGGCGACGTCTCTCTAGACTGGAGGGACAACTCGCGGAAGGCGGAGATGACATGGCAGAGGTGACGAGGACCGAGCAGGAGTGGCGGGAGCGGCTCAGCCCCGACCAGTACCGGGTGCTGCGCGAGAAGGGCACCGAGCCGCCGTTCACCGGCAAGTACACCTACTCCAAGGAGGAGGGCGTCTACCGCTGCGCGGCCTGCGGCAACGAGCTGTTCCGCTCCGACGCCAAATTCGACTCCGGCACCGGCTGGCCGAGCTTCACCGAGCCGGCCAACGCCACCGGGGTGGAGCTCCACCCCGACCACAGCCACGGCATGATCCGCACCGAGGTCACCTGCGCCCGCTGCGGCTCCCACCTGGGCCACGTGTTCCCCGACGGCCCCGCCCCGACCGGCCAGCGCTACTGCATCAACAGCCTGTCGCTGGACCTGGACGCCGGCGGGTCGTAACGCCGACGCTCCCTCCGGGGTCGGTTAGGATCGCCGTCCCCGGAGCAAGGGAGGAACCCAGGTTGGCGGAGGACCGCCCCGAGCAGCAGCAGCCGACCTACAACGTGCTCAAGACCTGGGCGTTCGACGACTGGGGCTTGTACGGCCGCGGGGACGAGCTGCTGGCCAGGGCGCTGGCCCGCCACCCGCGGGTGGGGCGGGTGTTCCACGTGCAGCCGCCGATCGACCCGGCCGAGCTGCGCACCCGCTTCCGCGACCCCCGCTGGGAGCAGGACATGGAGGGCCAGCTGCGCCGGCTCAAGGGGGTCACCGACGACGGGGTGTACCTGTTCGCCCCGACCAGCGAGCCCGACCGGCGCGAGGCCGCCCTGGACGCGACCGTGGCCATGCTGGAACGGGAACAGGCCTTCGCCCAGCCGCTGGTGATGCTGCACGGCCTGGCCCATCCCTTCGCCATCGACCTGGCCAGCCGCCTCGGCGGCCGCGGCGTGACCCGGGTGGCCCAGGTCCGCCGCGACGTCCGCGCCCCCTACCCGGTCGACGCCGACGAGCGCCAGGCCCTCGAGCACGTCTACAAGACCCAGCTGTCCGGGGCCGACCTGGTCTGGGCCGGCACCCGTGAGCTACGCGAGGAGTTCACCGCCCTCAACCCGCGGTCCGTGCTCCACCCGGTCGGGGCCGACCAGGGGCTGGCCGGGGGCACGCCCGCGGCCGAGCTGGCCGGGCTGCCCCGGCCGCTGATCATCTACGCCGGCTCGAACCGCGCCTACCTCAACGTCGGCCTGATCCGGGGCACCGCCGACCGGCTGCGGGAGGCGACCTTCGTGTTCGTGGGCCCGGCCGCCGACTTCCTCCAGCCGCTGGTCTCGGGCCTCCGCAACGTGCACGTGATCGGCCCCCGGCCCTACCGGCTGCTGCCCGACTACCTGGCCGCGGCCGACGTCGCCATCGCCCCCCACCAGGTGGCCCCGGCGACCCGGGCGGTCGTGCCCGAGAAGCTGTTCGGCTACCTGGCCGCCGGCCTGCCGGTGGTCACCACCGAGGTCGCCGGGGCCGAGGAGCTGCGCCGCCTGGTCTGGATCGCCAGGGACCCCTCCGAGTTCGCCCGGGCCATCCAGGGCGCCCTCAAGCGCGACCGGGAGCGCCGCCGTGCCCTGCGCCAGGCCGCCGTCGCCCCCCTGTCGTGGGACGCGATCGCCGCCCACACCGTGGCCAGCGTCGACGCCGTCCGGGCGGGCGCCGAGCTGCCGACCGCCCCCGAGCTGAAGCTCCCGGCCATCCCCGGGTTCCTGGCCCGCTGACCCGGCCCCGGAGCCCTGGCGTCCCTGCCCAACCGGAGCGGAGATGGCATGCTGGAGCTTCGCGACCAAGGAGCGCAGCGTGCCCGACGACCAGGGGCCTTCCGACCGGCCGGAGTGGCTGACCAAGGCCACCACCCCGACCACCTGCTACCGGCACCCGGACCGGCAGACCGGGCTGCGCTGCTCGCGCTGCGACCGGCCCATCTGCGGCGAGTGCGCCAACCCGGCCCCGGTGGGCCAGCTCTGCCCCGACGACGCCCGCGTCACGGTCCGGACCCGCGGCCTCCCCGGCACCGAGCAGCCGGTGGTCACCTGGGCGTTGCTCGGCCTCAACACCTTCATGCTGTTCGCGGCCGCGCTGCTCACCGGCAGCGGCTTCGGGCTGCTGGAGCCGTCGGCCAGGGCCCTGTGCCGGCTGGGGGCGCTGAACGCCGCCGCCATCGCCGAGTCCGGGCAGTGGTGGCGGCTGCTGACGGTGATGGTGCTGCACGGCGGGCTGCTCCACTGGGCGTTCAACAGCTGGGCCCTGTGGGCGTTCGGGCCGACCCTTGAGGCCATGCTCGGCCGGATCCGCTTCCTCGCCCTATACGTCGGCACCGGCCTGGTCGGGGCCGCGGCCAGCTTCGCCTTCAACCAGACCACCCTGGGGGTCGGCGCCTCGGGGGCCATCTTCGGCCTGCTCGGCGCCCTGGTCGCCTACTTCTTCCGGCGCCGCAAGGTCGGCGGCTCGATGCCGCTCCAGAGCCTCCTGCTGGTGCTGTTCCTCAACCTGCTGATCGCCTCCCGCAGCGCCAGCATCGACAACCTGGCCCACATCGGCGGGTTCCTGGCCGGCCTGGCCGCCATGGCCCTGTACGACGCGGCCGGGCCGCGCAACCGCGGCCTCCAGGTGGCCGCGCTGGCCGTGCCCTACCTGGCCGGGATCGCCCTGGCCGTCATCGGGGTGGCCAACTACCCCCTCGGCAGCGGCCTCACCTGCGTGGGGGCCTGAGCGACCCGTCGCCGGCCACCGGCTCCTGGTCGGCCCCGGTCCTGAGGTAGAGGGCGTTGCACATGCCGATCAGGTAGGGATCGGCCAGGGCGAGCAGGATCGACAGCGCGGCCAGGACCCAGAACTCGACCACCAGGCTGGCCAGCACCAGCCCGCTCGCCTGGAGCAGGCCGATGAGCAGGCAGATGGGGAAGTGGGATGACGCCACCCGGTGGGAGACGGTCGCGGCCTGCCGGACCCGGCGCTCGCCGCCGAGCACGACCCGCTGCATGAGCACGACCAGGAAGGCGAACGCGATCCCGAACAGCGGCCACAGGCCGACCGCCAGCTTGACCTGCTCGGACTCGGGCAGCGGCCCGGTGCCCTCGCGGGAGCCGAACAGCAGCAGCCCGACCATCAGCGCCGCCAGCAGGTAGAAGGCGCGCAGCAGCCCGGCCCGGACGCCGGGGCCGATGGTGCCGCGCACGGTGGCCAGGGCGGCCGCGGCCGCCGGCGGCGGCTCCTGGAGGGCGCCGGCCAGCCACGCCACCAGGAACAGCTCGACCAGCAGCCCCGCGCCCAGCAGGAACACGGCCAGGGGCACGGCCAGCGCCGGGTCGTCGGGCGCCAGGAACACGGGCAGCCCGCCGACGACCACCGTGATCACGGCGGCCAGCGGGCGGCGCCGGTACTGGCGCCAGGCGTCGCGCAGAAGGGCGGCGAACATGGGCGGGGCCTATCCTACGGGGATGCGTGCTACAGAAACCCCCCGTCTGACCTCTCTCTCCCATGGGGCGGGCTGCGCCTGCAAGCTGCCCCTGGCCACCCTTGAGCGGCTCATGGCCAGCGTCGGCCAGGGGCTGGGCGGGAGCGGCGACGGCGACCTGCTGGTCGGGGCGGCCGACGGCGACGACGCGGCCGTGCTGCGCCTCGACGACCAGCGGGCGCTGGTCCTCACGACCGACTTCTTCACCCCGATCGTCGACGACGCCCGCGACTGGGGGCGGATCGCCGCCGCCAACGCCCTCTCGGACGTCTACGCCATGGGGGGCCGGCCGCTGGTCGCCCTCAACCTGACCGCCTGGCCGGCCGACCTGCCGGTCGAGCTGCTGGCCGAGGTGCTGCGGGGCGGTGCCGAGGTGGCCGGCCAGGCTGGCTGCCCGGTCGTTGGCGGCCACTCGATCGACGACCCCGAGCCCAAGTACGGCCTGGCCGTGGTCGGCATGGCCGACCCGGGCCGGCTGCTGACCATCGCCCGGGCCCGGCCGGGGGACCGGCTGGTGCTGACCAAGCCGCTCGGCACCGGGGTGGTCGCGACCGCGGTCAAGCGCGGCGACCCCGACCCGGCCGCCGTCGCGGCCGCGGTCGCCGCCATGACCACCCTGAACAACGACGCCGCCGAGGCCGCCGTGGCCACCGGGGTCGAGGCCGCCACCGACGTGACCGGCTTCGGGCTGCTCGGCCACCTCCACCGGATGCTGCGGGCCAGCGGCGTGGCCGCCGAGGTCGACGCCGCCCGGGTGCCGTTCCTGCCCGGCGCGGCCGAGCTGGCCGCGGCCGGGTTCGTCTCCGGCGGCACCCGCAACAACGAGGCCTACCTGCGCGACCACGTCGACCCGGAGCCGGGCCTGCCCCCGGTGGTCGCCACCCTGCTCCACGACGCCCAGACCTCGGGCGGCCTGCTGCTGTCGGTGGCCCCCGATATCCTCGGCGGGCTGGTCGCCGACCTGCGCGGCCGCGGCGTGGAGCCGGCCCTGGTCGGCCGCGTGCTCGCCGGCCCGGCCGGGCGCATCCGGGTGCGGCGGCTGCCCCCAGACGAGAGGAGACGCCCGTGAGCGAGGTCCAGGAGCAGGTCCAGCAGGCGATCGACAAGCTGGTCTCCTCCGGGGCCGAGCGCGGCGTCCAGGTCGCCGTCTACCGTGGCGGCGAGCAGGTGGTCGACGCCGTCGCCGGGGTCGCCGACCCGGCCAGCGGCCACCCGGTCGACGCCGGCACGGTGTTCTACAACTTCTCGGTCGTCAAGGGGGCCACCGCGACCGTGGTCCACGTGCTCGCCGAGCGCGGGCTGTTCGGCTACGACACCCCGGTCGCCGACCTGTGGCCGGAGTTCGCCGCCCACGGCAAGGGCGGCGTGACCGTCCGCCAGGTCCTCGACCACAGCGCCGGGGTGCCGGGCATCCCGCTGGACACGACCGTCGAGGACCTGTGCGACTGGGACAAGATCTGCGCCGCCGTCGCCGACGCCGAGCTGTGGTGGGAGCCCGGGACCAAGGTCGGCTACCACGCCTACACCTTCGGCTACATCCTCGGCGAGGTCGTCCGCCGGGCCACCGGCAAGCCCATCTCCCAGGTCCTGCGGGAGGAGGTCTCCGGCCCGCTGGGCGTGGCCGACGAGCTCTGGTTCGGCATGCCGGAATCCGAGCACCACCGGCTGGCCCCCCTGGAGGACGAGCCGGGCGCGGCCGAGATGGCCGCCCAGATGATGGCCTCGATGCCGCCCGACCTGCCGATGTTCCGGTCGGCGCCGATGTCGCTGTTCCCCAACGCCGAGTTCGGCAACCGGCCCGACACCCTGGCCGCCGACATCCCCGCCGGCGGCAAGACCTCCGCCCGGGCCATCGCCCGCATGTACGCCGCCCTGCTCGGCGAGGTCGACGGCGTGCGGCTGCTCACCCCCGAGCGGCTGGCCGAGGCGACCGCCGTCTCCTCCAGCGGCACCGACGAGGTGTTCGGGAACCCGAGCACCTGGGGGCTCGGGTACGCCATCGGGGGCGTGGGGAACGACCCGCAGGACGCGTCGACCGTGTTCGGCTACGGCGGCGTCGGCGGCAGCTTCGCCTGCGGCGACACCGCCACCGGGGTCGCCTGGGCGGTGACCAAGAACCGGGTCAGCAACGACTTCGCCACCGCGACCCAGCTCGGCCAGCTGATCGCCGGGGCGGCCTGAGCGCCGCCGGGGCGCGCCGCACCCTCAACCCACCGGTACTGGAGCCCCGGGGCGTCGTGGTCGGGGGGCGGTCCCGATGCTACGCTCGTGAGCAGGAGGGACGGCATGCTGCGGATCGACGACGACCAGTACGAGGCGCTGGTGGCCCACGCCAGGGCCGAGTACCCGAACGAGGCCTGCGCGCTGCTGGCCGGTCGGGACGGGTCGGTCGAGCGTGTCTATGCTCTTCCCAACGCCGAGGCCAGCCCGACCTTCTACGTGGCCGAGCCCAAGGCCCAGCTGCGGGCCATGACCGAGATGGACGACCTCGGCCTGGACCTGGTCGGGATCTTCCACTCGCATGTGGCCACCGAGGCCTACCCGTCGCGCACCGACGTCGAGCTGGCCGCCTATCCCGACGCCGCCTACCTTATCCTCTCCCTGGCCGACCAGGACACGCCCGTGCTGCGGGCCTTCTCGATCCGCGACGGCCAGGTCACCGAGCGGGAGCTGGAGATGCGCACCGCCGGGGTGGCCGGATGAGGCCGCCCGCCGAGGGGCTGGCCTGCCCGGTCTGGCACCGGCAGGGCCCGGCCGCCCGCTACGGGCGATGTCGACGCCGGCCGACCCCCGGCGCCTGACCACCGGGCGCCCCCGCTCCAAGCTCCACGCGAACCAGTTCCAGGAGGCCTTGATGGCCGTTGAAGTCCGTATCCCGACGATCCTGCGCAAGCACACCGGCGGCGAGAAGGCCGTCGCCGCCGACGGCGACACCATCCGCGACCTGCTCGGCGACCTCGACCGGCGCTACCCGGGGATCGCCGGGCAGCTGCTGACCGAGGACGGCTCCCTGCACCGCTTCGTCAACGTCTACGTCAACGACGAGGACGTCCGCTTCCTCGGCGCCCTCGACGCCAAGCTCTCCGACGGCGACGTCGTGGCCATTCTCCCCGCGGTCGCGGGGGGGTCCGGGAGCTGAGCAAGATGCGGTACGAGGACCTGGCCGACGCCATCGGCAACACGCCGCTGGTCGGGCTGCCCAGGCTCTCGCCCCGGGCCGACGTGCGCCTCTGGGCCAAGCTGGAGGGCCACAACCCCACCGGCAGCGTCAAGGACCGGATCGCCAGGGCCATGGTCGACGACGCCGAGAAATCGGGCCGGCTGGCCCCGGGGGCGACCCTGGTCGAGCCGTCCAGCGGCAACACCGGCATCTCCCTGGCCCTGGTGGCCCGGGTCCGGGGCTACCGGCTGGTCGTGGTCATGCCCGAGAACACCTCGGCCGAGCGCCGCCAGCTGCTGGAGCTGTACGGGGCCGAGGTGGTCCTGTCGCCGGCCGCCGGCGGCTCCAACGGGGCCATCGCCCGGGCCGCGGAGCTGGCCGGCGACCACCCCGACTGGGTGATGCTGTACCAGTACGGCAACCCGGCCAACGTCACCGCCCACTACGAGACCACCGGCCCCGAGATCTGGCGCGACCTGCCCGAGGTGACCCACTTCGTGGCCGGCCTCGGCACCAGCGGCACCCTGGTCGGGGTGGGCCGCTACCTCAAGGAGCAGAACCCCGCCGTCCAGGTGGTGGCGGCCGAGCCCGAGTACGGCGACCTGGTCTACGGGCTGCGCAACCTGGACGAGGGGTTCGTGCCCCCGATCTTCGACGAGGACGTGCTCGACCGCCGCATCAAGGTCGGCTCCAAGGACGCCCTGGCCCGGACCCGCGGGCTGGCCGCCGCCGAGGGCGTGTTCGCCGGCATCTCCACCGGGGCCATCCTGCACGTCGCCCTCCGGGTCGCCGAGCGGGCCGAGCAGGCCGACATCGTCGTCCTCGCCCCCGACGGCGGCTGGAAGTACCTGTCCACCGGCGCCTACGGGGCCGACCCGGTGGCCGCCGAGGCCGGCCTCCGCGGCCAGCTCTGGGCATAGCCCAGCGGCCGGGTTCCGCGGCTGCGGTATCGTCCTCGGTCATGGACGCGCGACCCATCGGCATCTTCGACTCCGGCGTCGGCGGGCTCACCGTCGCCCGGGCCGTCATCGACCTGCTGCCCCACGAGTCGGTGATCTACTTCGGCGACACCGCCCGGTTCCCCTACGGGCCCCGCTCGCAGGCCCAGGTGCGGCGGTTCGCCGAGGAGATCATGGACCTGCTGGTGGCCGAGGACGTGAAGCTGGCCGTGGTCGCCTGCAACAGCGCCTCGGCGGCCGCCTTCGACGAGCTCAAGGCCGCCTACCCGCTGCCCGTGGTCGAGGTGATCGAGCCGGCCGTGCGGGCCGCGGTGCGCCTCACCCGCAACCGCAACGTCGGCCTGATCGGCACCGAGGGGACGATCGGCTCCGGCCGCTACCGCGAGGCCATCGAGGAGACCCACGAGAACGTCACCCTGGTCGCCCAGGCCTGCCCCCGGTTCGTCGAGTTCGTGGAGCGGGGCGAGACCACCGGCCCGGAGATCCTGGAGCTGGCCCGCGGCTACCTGGCCCCGCTGGTGGCCGCCGAGGTCGACACCCTGATCCTCGGCTGCACCCACTACCCGCTGCTCACCGGGGTCATCGGCTACCTGGTGGGCCCGGACGTGTTCCTGGTCAACTCGGCCGAGTGGACCGCCCGGAGCGTCTTCGCCGAGCTGACCCGGGCCGACCTCCACGCCCCCTACGGGGCCCGGCCGGCCCACCGGTTCCTCGCCTCCGGCGACCCCGACGAGTTCCGCCGCGTCGGCGCCCGCTTCCTCGGCCCGGAGGTCGGCGTCGTGGAGCGGCGCAGCGCCGCCGTGCCGGTCGAGGCCGAGGCCTCGTGATCCGGCTCACCGTGCTCGGCAGCTCCGGGACCTACCCGGCCGCCGGCCGCGCCTGCTCCGGGTACCTGCTGGAGGCGCGGGAGGGCGACCAGGCCACCCGGGTCTGGGTCGACACCGGCCCCGGCACCCTGTCCAACCTGCTCCGGGTGTGCGACCTGCCCACTCTGGACGCCATCTGGGTCAGCCACCTGCACGTCGACCACGTCGGTGACCTGCTGGCGGCCAACTACGCCCTGCGCTACGGCGACTTCCAGCCGCCGCCGGTGCCCGTGCCGGTGTTCGGCCCCACCGACTGGGTCAGCCACGTGCGGCCGTTCCTGTCCACCGGCGAGAGCGAGCCCATCGACGGCACCTTCGAGGTCCACGACCTGCACGACGGCGAGCAGGTCGACCTGGGGCCGATGCGGCTGGAGGCGGTGGCCACCGTCCACTCGGTCGAGACCTACGCGGTGCGGGTCACGGCCGGCGGCCACACCCTCGCCTACTCGGCCGACTCGGGGTCGTGCGACGCCCTCGGGCGCCTCGCCGACCAGGCCGACCTGTTCGTCTGCGAGGCCGCCTGGCCGGAGTGGCCGGAGGGCGCGCCCCCGATCCACCTGACCCCGCAGCTGGCCGGCGAGTGGGCGGCCAAGGCCAAGGCGAGGCGGCTGCTCCTCACCCACCTGCGCCCCGGCAGCGACGTCGGGGCGGCCACGGCCAGCGCCGCCGAGGCCTACGGCGGCCCGGTGGGCGTCGCCACCGAACTGGAGGTACACCACATCTGATGGGCAGGAAAGACGGGCGGACCCCGGACCAGCTGCGGCCGGTCAAGATCACCCTCGGCTGGCAGGAGACGGCCTTCGCCTCCGCGCTGGTCGAGCTGGGCCGGACCAAGGTGGTGTGCGCGGTCAGCTACGAGGACCGGGTGCCGCCGTTCCTGCGGGGCAGCGGCAAGGGCTGGGTGACCTCCGAGTACGCCATGCTGCCGGGGGCGACCGGGGAGCGGTCGTCCCGCGAGGTGTCCAAGGGCCGCCCCGGCGGCCGCACCCACGAGATCCAGCGCCTGATCGGCCGGTCCCTGCGGGCGGTCACCGACACCGAGGCCTTCGGCGAGTCGACCCTGTGGGTCGACTGCGACGTCCTCCAGGCCGACGGCGGCACCCGCTGTGCCTCCATCACCGGCGCCTGGGTGGCCCTGTTCGCGGCCAGCCACCGGCTGATGCAGGACAAGCGGATCAAGTCGTTCCCGCTCCGCGACCATGTGGCCGCGGTCAGCGTCGGGATGATCGACGGGACCCCCTGCCTCGACCTCCACTACGAGGAGGACGTGCGCGCCGAGACCGACATGAACGTGGTCATGACCGGGCTCGGCGGCCTGGTCGAGGTCCAGGGCACGGCCGAGCGGGAGCCGTTCAGCCGGGCCGAGCTGGACGCCATGCTCGACCTGGCCGGCACCGGCATCGCCGCCCTGGTCAAGGCCCAGAAGCAGGCCCTGGGGCCGATGCTGGAGCAGGCGGCCATCCCGCCCCTGCGCCGCCTCGCCCTCGGCCCGTCCTCCCTCGACCTCGCCGACGGCCGCGCCGGGTGAGCCGGCGGAGGGGCCCGGGGAACCCCAGGGGGGTGCCCCGGTGAAACCGCGTCTCCTGCTGGCCAGCGCCAACCAGGGCAAGCTGCGCGAGCTGCGGACGATCCTGGAGGGGCTGCCGATGGAGCTGGTCGGGCTCGGTGACGTCGGCCCGGGCGAGCCACCCGAGGTCGACGAGACCGGCGACACGTTCCTGGAGAACGCCCTGCTCAAGGCGCGGGCCTATGCCGCCTGGTCGGGGCTGGCCGCGGTCGCGGACGACTCCGGCCTGGAGGTGGACGCCCTCGGCGGCGCCCCCGGGGTCCGCTCGGCCCGCTACGCCGGCCCGGGCGCCGGCGACCAGGCCAACCTGGACAAGCTCCTGGCCGCCCTGGCCGGGGTCCCCCCCGAGCGGCGCACGGCCCGGTTCCGCTGCGCCGCCGTCCTGGTCGATCCCGGGGCGGAGGGAAGGGAGTGGCACGCCGAGGCGGCCTGGGAGGGGCGGGTTCTGGACACCCCCAGGGGGGAAGGCGGGTTCGGCTACGACCCGGTGTTCCTGCCCGACGGCTGGGAGCTGACCAGCGCCGAGGTCGACCAGGCGACCAAGGACGCCGCCTCCCACCGTGGCCGGGCGTTCCGGGCGCTGCGCCCGGCCATCGAGGCCTGGGCGCGGTCGGCCGCGGGCTAGCCGGCCGGTCGCGTCCGGGCGCCGGACCGACCCGCTACCGTGAGGGCATGGACGGTGTCCGGCTGGTGGCCAGCGACCTCGACGGGACCCTGCTGCGGCCCGACGAGACGGTGTCGGAGCGGACCCGGCGGGCCGTGGCCGCGGCCAGGGACGCCGGGATCACGGTGGTGCTGGTCAGCGGGCGGCCGCCCCGGAACATCGGGTGGCTGGCCGAGCGGGTCGGGGTCGGGGGCATCGCCATCTGCGCCAACGGCGCCGTGATCTGGGACCTGGACCGCGGGACGATGCTCGACTACTCGCCGATGGCCGCCGACCTGGCCGCCCGGCTCGTCCACAACCTGCGCGAGGCCATCCCGGGCGCGCTGTTCGCGGTCGAGCTGGAGCGCGAGTTCGGCCGCGAGGCCGGCTGGAGCGACGGTACGCGGCCCGCCCCGGCCGACGCGCTGGAGGCCGACGCCCTTGAGCTGATCACCGGTCCGGTGACCAAGCTGCTGGTCCGCCACCCGACCCTGCCCTTCGAGGAGGTCGCCGAGCGGGCCCGCCGGGCCATCGGGGAGGACGCGGTGGCCACCTGGGCCGGCCTGCGGCTGGTCGAGATCTCGGCCGCCGGCGTGACCAAGGCGTCGGCCCTGGAGCGGCTCTGCCGCCGCCTCGGCGTCGCCGCCTCCGAGGTCGTCGCCGTCGGCGACATGGACAACGACCTGGCCATGCTGGCGTGGGCGGGCACCGGGGTGGCGGTGGCCAACGCCACCCCGGAGGTCCTGGACGCGGCAGACGAGGTCACCGCGGCCAACACCGACGACGGGGTGGCCCTGCTGCTGGAGCGGATCCTGGCCGCGCGCTAACCGACGGCGCGCGCCGGCTCCAGGAACGGGGCCCGGAAGGTGAAGGCGCCGGCCGTCGGCCCCCGGCCGGCCAGCAGCTCCAGGCGCTCCTTGGCCTCGGCGACGGTCGGGATGGTGCCGGCCGGCAGCCACCACAGGGCCAGGTAGGGGTCGGCCATCTTGTGGAACCACGCGCGCCGGTGCCGCATCACCTCCAGGTGGCGGCTGGCGTAGACGAAGCCGCGCAGCGCCTCCAGCGACTCCCACACCGACAGGTTGACCATGACGCGGTCGTCGTCGAAGGGCCGGATCGAGGTCGCGTCGCCGTCCCCGGTCTGGAGCCGCCAGACGAACCCGGGCGTCCCGTCGGCGAGCGCGTTGACGGGCTCGAGCTGGGCCACGAACCCGGCCAGCTCGGGGCCGTCCAGCGGGAAGCGGAGGGTGGCCAGGTTGACCTGGGCCAGGTGGTGGGCGGCCAGGTCCCGGTCGGGGGGCACGGTGTCCATGCCGGCCATTGTAAAGGCGATCGATGCTGCTCTTAGAGCCGCTCCAGGCTGCGAAGCTAGTCAAGTCTGCCGAGTTGTCGGTTGTGGCCGCAACCACCAAACTGTCCCGGTCATGAGCACCGGCACCCCCCGCCATCTCGCAGACCAACCCCCCCTCCGCCGACGCTGGCAGCTCTGGACCGGCGTGGGCCTGGCCGTGCTGCTCGTCCTCACCGCGATGGCCTGGGTCGGCAGGTCGGGCGGGCCCGAGCGGGCCCCGAGGGCCGACCCCTCGGCGGCCCCGTCCGGGTCGGCCGCCGCCGCCGCCACCACCACCACCACCACGTCGGCGGCCGCCACCGCCACCACGGACGGCAAGGCAGCCGACGACGGCCCCAAGAACCTGCTGGCCAACGACAGCTTCGAGGAGGGCTCGGAGGGGTGGCGCCCGCTCGGCGGCGCGCGCCTGACCCGCTCGACCGACGCCCACCTGGGCGAGTGGTCGCTGCGGATCCTGGCCGGCCCCTCGGCCGATGGGCCGGTCGGCATCACCGTCCCCGACGTCACCCTGACCAAGACCCAGGGCCGCTACCACACCAACGCCTGGGTGAAGCCGTCCTCGCCGGGCGCCACGGTCACGATCGGCCTGCGCGAGTTCCAGAACGGCCAGCCGGTCCCGGGCTCGAACACCCTCGGCTGGACGGTCGAGCAGGCCGGCTGGCGCAAGTTCGGGGCCATCCACGTCGCCAGCCGGCCCGGGTCGCGGCTGGTCCTGGAGATCATGGCCCGCGACCTTCCGCCGGGCGGCTACATCGACATCGACGAGGTCGTCCTGCACCAGCTGAAGAGCCAGTCCTAGCGGACTCATCGGAAGGGAAGGCAGATGCGTTGGCCCAGGGTTCCACCGGTCGTGGGCGCCGTGCTGCTCCTGGGGCTGCTCGGCGCCGGCCCTGCCGCCGCCCAGCCGGACCACCTCCACCTCGACCTCTCGCTGGTGGCCTGCGGGACCGTGCAGGCCACCGGGTGGGAGATGCCCAAGAGCGCCAAGCTCGACGTGCGCATCCAGAACGGCGCCAACGACGCCACGCTGCACAAGGCGACCGTCACCACCGGTGCCGATGGCGCCCTGGCCCTCAAGGCCAAGGTCGACCTGGTCGGGGTCCGGACGGTGCGCATGTCGGTGGCCGAGGCCGGCGACAAGCCGTTCGCCTTCTCGGAGATGACCATCCCCGGCGAGTGCCCGCTGCCGTTCACCGGGCCCGCCCGGGCGCCGGCCCTGACCGGGCTGGCCGCCGGCCTGATCCTCGCCGGGACCGCGCTGGTCGCCGTGACGGCCTACCGCGGACGCCACCGCGCGACGGCTCGCTAGCACCGGCCGGAGAAAAGGCGGCACCAGGCGCCCCCTCGTGCGCCTGGTGCCGCCGGCCCGGCCGCGTGTGTGCTGGTCGCGCCGGGTAGCATCCTGGGGCCGGTCGGTCACGGACCGAACGTGGCCGGGTCTCGATCCGGCCACGGAGGGGTGACATGGACCTGGGCGCCTACCTGGACGCGGCCCGCGCCTTCGACGCCGGCTTCCGGTCCCGCTGGGAGCCGGTGCCCGCGGCCGCGGCGTCGGAGGTGGACGGCGAGCGGCTGGCCGCCGCCTGGGCCGAGTACACCGGGCGGCTGCAGGACAACTACCCGTTCTTCCACCCCCGCTACGCCGGCCAGATGCTCAAGCCGCCGCACCCGGTGGCGATCGCCGGCTACCTGGCCGCGATGACCGTCAACCCCAACAACCACGCCCTGGACGGCGGCCCGGCCACCGGGGCGATGGAGAAGGAGGTTGTCGCCGACCTGGCGGCCATGTTCGGCCTCCCGTCCGGCGGCCTCGGGCACCTCACCTCCAGCGGCACCATCGCCAACCTGGAGGCGCTGTGGGTGGCCCGCCAGCTCGCCCCCGGCGGCAAGGTCGCCCACAGCCAGGAGGCCCACTACACCCACGCCCGCATGTGCGAGGTCCTGGGGGTGGAGAGCGTGCCGGTGACGGCCGACGCGGCCGGGCGCATGGACCTGGACGCTCTCGAGGAGCTGCTGGCCACCGGGGAGGTGGGGACGGTGGTGCTGACCGCCGGCACCACCGGACTGGGGGCGGTCGACCCGATCGCCGAGGCGCTCGCCCTGCGCGACCGCTACGGCTGCCGGCTCCACGTCGACGCCGCCTACGGCGGGTTCTTCGCCCTGCTGGCCTGGGACACCGACGGTGCCAAGCTGCTGGGGCCGGAGACGGCGGCGCGGCTGCGGGCGGTGGGGGGGTGCGACTCGGTGGTGGTCGACCCCCACAAGCACGGCCTGCAGCCGTACGGCTGCGGGGCGGTGCTGTTCCGCGACCCGACGGTGGGCCGGCTGTACCGCCACGACTCGCCCTACACCTACTTCACCTCCGACGAGCTGCACCTGGGCGAGATCAGCCTGGAGTGCTCCCGGGCCGGGGCGGCCGCCGGCGCTCTCTGGCTGACCCTGCGGGCCCTGCCCCTGCGGGCCGCCGACGGCCTCGGCCCGGTCGTGGCCGGCGGCCTCCGCGCCGCCAGGGGCTGGGCCGACCTGCTGGAGGCCAGCGACGAGCTTCACCTGTACCAGCGGCCCGAGCTCGACATCCTCGCCTTCTGGCCCGACCCGGGGTCACCCTCCTGCGCGGCCGTCGACGCCGCCTCGGCCGCCCTTCTGCACGCGGCCATGGACGACCCTTCCCCGGTCTACCTCAGCACCCTGCGCCTGGCCGCCGGCCGCCTCCGCGCCCGCGACCCGTCCCTGGCCGCCGACGTCCCCGAGGCCCGGGTCCTGCGCAGCGTCCTGATGAAGCCCGAGCACGAGGCCTACGTGGAGACCCTCCACCACGAGGTGGTGCGGGTCGCGCGGTCGCTCAGCGGGGACCGGGCAGCGGGCTGAGCATCCCGCAGGTCACCGAGAGCGAGACCGCAGGCGCCGCCCCAGCAGCTTCACCGCCTGCCCTGGGTGGTCCCGTCAGTGCACCGGGCGGCTGCGGCGGTGCCGGACCGGGCCGGTGAAGGCGCGGACGAGCATGAACGCCAGGGTGGCCACGAACGCCAACGTGACCAGGATCGAGAGGATCATCCTTCGGCTCCTTTCCGTTGGTTCGTGCCGCCACCCCTACCCCCGTCCCCGGAGGACGAATCCCGGGCGGCCGAGAATGCCGCGTGGTCGGCCTCGGTCTGGTCGGCGTAGGCCTCGGCGAAGGACGCCACCGCCTGGTCGAAGGCGTCGCCGGAGCCCAGGTAGCCGGCGATCGCGGCCGGGTCGCCGCTGCGGGCGTGGGCCCTGGCCAGCACCCAGCCGCAGAGGCGGCCGTAGGGGACCAGGTCGGCCGGATCCAGCGTCTCCAGGTGGATCCCGCCCTTCATGTCCCAGAGCTGGCGGATGTAGTAGTCGGCCACGTCGTCGCCGGTCCAGCCGAGGAAGATGTCGCTGGCCGTCTGGAGCAGCCGCTGGCCGTTGACGACCCGGTGGCCGGGATGGCGGTAGCGGCTGCGCCCGGCGTACGGCTCCAGCACCGAGGCGGTGGCCTGCTTGACCTGGAGCAGCAGCGGGTCGTCGTGGCGCTCTCCGAGCAGCAGCACCACATAGCAGCGGGTGCCGACGCTGCCGACCCCGACCACCTTGCGGGCGGCGTCCACCGGCCGGAAGCGTTCGAGCAGCCCGCGCCGCTCGTCCGACAGGCTGGAGCGGTAGCGGACCAGCACCTCGGTGACCCACCGCTCGTCGCACTCGGCGACGTGGGTGAGCAGCGGCGGGTCCTCCACGAACCGCCGGCCCTCACCCTGCGGCTCGGTCAGCCGGGGCATCGCGTTCAGGCTGGTGTGGTGCTCGGCCTTGGCCAGGCGGGCGGCCACCAGCTGCCGGCGCCGCCCCTTGGCCATGGCCACGATCGCGGCCGCGTCGACCCGCGAGTACCAGACGTCCAGCAGCCGCATGCCGGCGTAGCGGGCCATCTGCTCGCGGTAGGTGCGGACCGTGGCCAGGGCCGCCTCCCGGCCGAGTCTGGCGTCGAACCCGACCGTCCGGGCGGCGACCACGAAGCTGGTCGCCAGCCGCTTGACGTCCCACTCCCAGGGGCCGGGGAGCGTCTCGTCGAAGTCGTTGAGGCCGAACGACAGGTTCCGCTCCGGGGTGGCGAACAGCCCGAAGTTGAGCAGGTGGGCGTCCCCGCAGGCCTGCACGGTGATGCCGGTGACGGGGGTGGTGGCCAGGTCGCGGGCCATCACCGCGGGGGCGCCCCGGTAGAACGCGAACGGCGACGCCCGCATGCGGGCGTCGCGGATCGGGACCAGGTCGGGCAGGCGCCGGCGGTTGGTCTCCTCCAGCACCGCCAGCGGCGACGGCCGCCCGCGCGGGTCCCAGGCCGCGTGGCTGGAGCGCGGCACCACCTTGCGCAGGGCGCGGCCGGTGGCCGCTCGAGCTTGCGCCATCCGCCGTATCCCCCAATACCGCCGTCCGGCTGCGGGACCAGTATCCGCCATGCCATGCTCGACGACGAGGTCGAGGCCGGAGGTCGCGCATGGATCTTGCCACGGGCCTGGAGACGCTGCTGGTGGCGGCCGTGGTGGCCGCGATCGCCCCCGTGCTGGTGGCCTGGCTGCCCGGGCCCCGCATTCCCCAGGTGGTGGTGCTGCTGGCCGGCGGGGTGCTGGTCGGCCCGCAGGTGCTCGGCTGGGCCGACCGGCCCGCCATCGACCTGCTGGCCAACGTCGGGCTCGGCTTCCTGTTCCTGCTGGCCGGCTACGAGCTCGATCTCGCGCTGTTCCGGGTGCGCCCGGGGCGCCTGGCCATGGTGGCCTGGCTGGTGACGGTGGCGTTGGCCGCCGCCACGGTGGGCCTCCTGGAAGCGGCCGGGCTGGTTCGCGCCTTCGTCCCGGTCGCGCTCGGGCTGACCACCACCGCCCTGGGGACGCTGCTGCCCATCCTGCGCGACAACGACATGCTCGGTGGCCGCTTCGGCCGCTACCTGATTGCCGCCGGGGCGGTGGGGGAGCTGTTCCCGATCTTCGCCGTCGCCCTGTTCCTCGGGGCCAGCAACAAGTTCGTGGCCCTGGTGTCGCTGCTCGCGGTGGGCGTCCTGGCCGTGATCCTGAGCCAGGCCCCCCGGCTGATCCGGGGCAGGCGGCTGGAACGGATCATCCAGGAGGGCGAGGGCTCCACCGCCCAGACGACCATCCGCTGGACCGTCGTGCTGTTGCTGCTCCTGCTGGTCGTGGCCGAGGAGTTCGGCCTCGACGTGGTCCTGGGCGCGTTCCTGGCCGGGATCGTGCTGCGCCGCTGGACCCCCGGCGACGCCCATGCCCTGGAGGCCAAGCTCGACGCCATCGGCTACGGCTTCTTCATCCCGCTGTTCTTTGTGGCCTCCGGCATGGGCCTCGACATCCGCTCCATCGCCGAGGCGCCGCTGCGCCTGCTCGCCTTCTTCGTGCTGCTGCTGGTGGTGCGGGGGGTGCCGGCCCTGTTCCTGTACCGCCGGGACCTGCCGGCCGTCCAGCGGGTCGAGCTGATGTTCCTGACCGCCACAGCCCTGCCCCTGCTGGTCGCCCTGGCCGAGATCGGGCTGCGCAACGGCACCATGCTCCGCGAGAACGCGGCCGCCCTGGTCGGGGCGGGGGCGCTGTCGGTGCTGGTGTTCCCCATGGTCGCGGTGGCGATCGAGCGGCGTCGCCGTGCCGGTGAGGGCCCGGCGGCCGACGCCCCGGCCGGCGCGCCCCACGCGGAATAGGCAATCCGGCGAACGTCCCACGATTTCCTCCGGTTCCCCCGTAAACTCCGCGACCGGACAGTTTCGGGAGAAGCGTCCGGCTGCGCGCGATGGCGGGGGTGTCGGTGGCAAGGAAGGTCTCGGCCCGGGTGTACCGGCGCCGCCGGATCGCCGCCGCCCTGGCCGCCTTGCTGGTCCTGGGGCTTGTCCTGCTGGCCGGCGGCTGGGGCTACACCGCCTTCCGGTTCGGCCAGATCAGCTCGGTGCACGTGCCCGGCCTGGGCAAGGCCCCCTCCGACGGCTCGGTGAACCTGCTGGTCGTCGGCTCCGACACCCGCCAGGGGCTGCGCGACGGCGGGTTCGGGGAGGCCGGCGGGCAGCGCAGCGACGTCATCATCCTGGTCCACCTGGTCCCCGCCGCCGGCCACGCCGCCGTGCTGTCGATCCCGCGCGACCTGTACGTACCCGTGGCCGGCACCGGCGGGTCGGCCAAGATCAACTCGGCCTTCAACCACGGGCCCGGCCAGCTCGTCCAGACCATCCAGCAGCGCTTCGGCATCCCCATCCACCACTACCTGCTGGTCAACTTCGACGGGTTCCGCGAGGTCGTCGACGCCCTCGGCGGGGTCGCGATGTACTTCCCCCGTCCGGTGCGCGACGACAACAACGGCCGCAACGAGTCGGGACTGAACGTGCCCAAGCCGGGCTGCCACCGGCTGACCGGGAACCAGGCGCTGGCCCTGGCCCGCAGCCGCTACTTCCAGTACCAGGACACGGCCGGCCGCTGGCACGCCGACCCGGGGACCGACCTGGGCCGCATCCGCCGCCAGCAGACGATGCTCCGGGCCATGGCCGCCAAGGCGGCCGGCCGCAACCTGGCCAACCCGGTCCGGGCCAACGCCCTGGTCGGGTCCGTGGTCCGCAGCCTCACCAAGGATGACAACCTCAGCATCCGCCGGTCGGTCACCCTGGCCCGCCAGTTCCGCTCCTTCGACCCCGCCCGGCTGAACGCCGCCACCCTCCCCGTCGACCGGGGCGTGCAGCGCGACGGGGTCGTCCACCGCGCCGGCCAGCCCGGCTTCGAGCAGGGCCTCCGGCAGGGCTGGGAGCAGGTCCTCCTCCCCAGCGAGCCCGCCGCCAAAGCCGCCGTGGCCAAGTTCCTGCGTCCCCCCAAGGGCCCCACTCCGCGCGCCCCGGCCACCACCGTCCCCGCCCCGCCGCCCCAGCTGCCCGCCCCCTCCAAGGTCACGGTGACGGTCAAGAACGGCACCCCCCGCCAGGGCCTGGCCGCCCGCGCCACCGCCTCCCTCGACCGCCTCGGCTTCAAGGCCGGCAACGGCGGCAACGCCACCCCGTCGGCCAGGACGACCCTGTTCCACGCGCCCGGCTCCGACGCCGCCGCCCGGGTCGCCGCCCGGGCGGTGAAGGTCGCCGGCGGGTCCGGAGCCGCCCGGGCCCCGCAGGCGGGCCTCGGCCCCGGCTCGGTCGTCCTGGTCCTGGGTTCGGACTTCAAGGGCCTGGCGGGCCGGGTCGCGGTCCCCAAGCCGTCGCCCCCCAAGCCTCCCAAGCCCACCGCGGTGACCCGCAGTCTCCCTAGCTGGGATCCTCGCCCCTGCTGACCAGCAGCCGGGCCAGGCTGGTCAGGCCTCGGTGCTGCAGGGCCTTGACGGCGCCGGTGGTCTTGCCGACGATCGCGGCCACCTCGGGGGCGGTCAGCCCGCCGGCCATCCGCGGCAGCAGGACCTCGCGCTGGTCGGGGGGAGAGCTCGCCAGCGCGGGCAAGAGGGTTCGCTCCAGCCGCTCGACGGCCCGCTCGTCCGGGTCCTCGCCAGCCGGCGACCAGCCGTGCTCCAGGACGAGGGCGACCGCCTCCAGCTTGGTCTCCACCCCAGCTTGATCACCGCCTGGCGCGGCCTGGCCGTCGGCGACTCCCTGGCCAAGGGCAACCGGGTGATCGTCCTCGGCCAGCTCCGGGCCCGCTCCTGGGAGACCCCGGAGGGCGAGCGGCGGACTCTGGTACCAGGAGGCCGCCGAGCGAGCCGGGGAGCGGCGCCGCTGCCCCATCTGCCGACCCGGTTGGTGGCGTGCTCGCGCAAACCTCGGTCAGCGCCGACGCGGCCGGCTACCAGCAGCTGCTGGCCTTCGCCAGGGCGCAGGTGCCTGGACGTCGCTGCTGGGCGGTGGAGGGTGCCGGCAGCGACGGCGCCGGGCTCACCGGGTTCTCCTGCAGGCCCGGGGCGAGCAGGTGGTGGAGGTCGGCCGGCCCAAGCGACCAGCCCGCCGGACCGGTGCCAAGAGCGATGCCCTGGACGCGGTCCGGGCGGCAGGCCAGGCCTTGAT
>DASUPQ010000243.1 GCA_036280995.1 Actinomycetota bacterium
GGCCGTGCAGGCGCCGCAGAGGAAGTCGCGCACCAGCGGTGCCCCGGCGGTCAGCTCCTCCACCAGCGGGTCCTTCATGTCCAGGACCCGGAGCGGGTTCTGCTCGGCGCGGGCCCGGGCGGCCGCCGGCAGCTTGTCGCCGAGGCCGCGCAGGAACGACAGCAGGGCCTCGCGGTAGGCGGGCCGGCACACCGGGTCGCCGAGGCTGGTCAGCAGCAGGGTGACCGGGACCTCCAGGCGCCGGAAGACCTCGTGGCCGACCAGGACCACGTCGGCGTCGATGGCCGGGTCGTTGGAGCCCATGGCCTCGATGTCGACCTGGGTGAACTGGCGCTGGCGGCCGGCCTGGGGCCGCTCGTAGCGGAACTGGGGGCCGGCGCAGACGACCTTGGTCAGGCCGGTGGTGAGCCGGCCGTGCTCGATCAGGGCCCTGACGATCCCGGCGGTCAGCTCGGGGCGCAGGGTGAGGGAGCGGCCGCCCTTGTCGCTGAAGGTGTACATCTCCTTCTGGACGACGTCGGTGGCCTCGCCGACCCCGCGGGCGAACACGGCCGTGTCCTCGAAGATCGGCGTCTCGATGGGCTGGTAGCCGGCCAGGCGGGCCTGCTCGAGCATGATCCGCTCGACCTCGGCCCGGGCCCCCGACGCCGGCGGCAGGTGGTCGAAGGTGCCCTTGGGGGCCTCGAAGCGGCCGCTCACGCCCGGCTCCCCTGCTCCACCGGGGGACCACCCCGGCGGTCCCCCGGACCCCCCCGATCCACCGGGGGACCACCCCGGCGGTCCTCCGGACCCCCCCGGCCGACCGGGTCCAGCCCGGCCAGGAACGGGTTGGTCGCCCGCTCCCGGCCGACGGTGGTGGTCGGGCCGTGGCCGGGCAGCACCACCATCTCGTCCGGCAGGGGCAGGAACCGGGAGGCCAGCGAGGCCAGCATCTCGTCGGTCGACCCGCCGGGCAGGTCGGTGCGGCCGATCGAGCCGGCGAACACCAGGTCCCCGGCCAGCAGGTGCCCGGGCTGGCCGGCCTCGCCCCCGGACCGGAAGGTGACGTGCCCGGGCGTGTGGCCCGGGGTGTGGTCGACGACCAGGCGCACGCCGGCCAGCTCGACCACCTGGCCGTCGGCCAGCTCGCGGACGTCGTCGGGCTCCTGGAGGGTCAGGCCGGCGAAGGCGGCCCGGGCCTCGGGGCCGAACCCGGCCAGCGGGTCGGTGAGCAGGTGCCGGTCGGCCGGGTGGACGAAGGCGGGGATGTCGTGGGCGCCGGCCAGCGGGGCCACCGTCCAGACGTGGTCGAGGTGGCCGTGGGTCAGCAGGGCCGCCACCGGCTTGAGGCGGTGGCGCCGGCAGAGCTCCTCGATGCCGGCCAGGGCGTCCTGGCCGGGGTCGACGACCAGGGCCTCCGAGCCGGCCGAGGCCGCGACCAGCCAGCAGTTCGTCTGGAAGGTCCCGGCGGGAAATCCGGTCACGAGCATGGGCGCATGCTACCGGAAGGGCTCCCGCCCCCACCTCGGGTTATCGATAGACTCGGGGACTGCGAGTGAGCGGAAGGGACTCGATGTCGAAGCAGACACGCAAGCGGGAGCTGGAGCGGCTCCGGGCCCGGCGGGAGGCGGAGCGCCAGCGGGCGCGGCGGCGGCGGGCGCTGCTCACCTACGGCGGGCTGACCCTGGTCGTGATCGTGGCCGCCGTGGCCGGCGGGCTCTGGCTGACCGGCGACGACGACGCCCCGGCGGGCGCGGCCGCGACCACCGTGGCCCCGTCCACCACCGCCGCCCCGGCGTTCGACGACGCCCGGGCCGGCGCCCCCACCGCCCCGGCCGAGGTCGCCTGTGGCGGCAAGATCCCGCCCAAGGTCGAGCGCCCGACCTTCGGCAAGGCCCCCGCCACCAAGGTCGACCCGGACAAGACCTACCTGGCCACCTTCCAGACCTCCTGCGGCGACTTCACCGTCCGCCTCGACCCGGCGAAGGCGCCGGTGACCACGGCCAACATGGTGTACCTGGCCGGCAAGAAGTTCTACGACTCGACCTGGTTCCACCGGATCGTGCCTGGCGGAGCGGCCGGGATCGCGGTCATCCAGGGCGGCGACCCCCAGGGCACCGGCCAGGGCGGTCCCGGCTACGCCATCAAGGACGAGCTGCCCTCCAGCCCGGCCGCCTACAAGAAGTACTCGGTGGCCATGGCCAACAGCGGCCCCGACTCGGGCGGCAGCCAGTTCTTCATCAACTTCGAGGACAACTCCAAGGGCCTCCAGGCGAACTACTCGGTCTTCGGCGAGGTCGTCGACGGCCGCGAGGTGGTCGACAAGATCGCCGAGGTCCCGGTCGGCGGCCAGAGCGGCGACACCCCGACGCAGGCGGTCTGGATCGAGACGCTCCGGGTCAAGGCGTCCTAGGGCGCCCGTTCGCGAACGGATCGTTCGTGTTCCGGTCAGGTGGTTGACGCTTCGTTCCCGCCTGGCCAAGGATGCTCGGCATGGACGCCATCGACCACGCCATCGTGCGGCTGCTGGAGCGGCACGGCCGGCTCAGCCAGGAGCAGCTGGCCAGGCGGGTGCGGCTGTCGCGGCCGGCGGTCCACCAGCGGCTCAAGCGGCTGGAGGCGGCCGGGGTGCTGCAGGGCTACCGGGCGGTGCTGGACTGGGCGGCGGTGGGGCTGCCCCTGACCGCGTTCGTGTGGGTGCGGACGGGCGGGGCCAGCTGCGCCGGGGTCGGGCCGGCCCTGCTGGAGCTGGGCGGCGACGACGGCTTCGTCGAGGAGTGCCACCGGGTCACCGGCGACTGGTGCCTGCTCCTCAAGGTCCGGGCGGCCAGCCCGCTGGCCCTGCAGGAGCTGATCGACCGCGCCCGGGCCGTGACCGGCGTCCAGGCCACCATGACCACCCTCGCCCTGTCCTCGCTGCACGGCACCACGGAGGCGACCCCATGATCGAGCCGATCGACATCCCCGACGCGACCCGGGAGCCGGCCGCCTATGTCCGGGCGCTGGTCCGGACCCTTGGCGAGCGCGAGCCGCTGGAGGTGCTGCGGGGCACGCCGGCGACGGCCCGGGAGCTGTGCGCGGGGCTCGACGAGGGCGGCTGGCGGACCCCGATGGCCGAGGGCGAGTGGACGCCCCTGCAGGTGGTCGGGCACCTGCTGGACGTCGACATCGTCTACGGCTTCCGCTGGCGGCTGATCCTGACCGAGGACCGGCCCTCCTATCCGGGGTACGACGAGAAGGCGTGGTCGCTGCTCCCCCGTCCCGACCCCGGGCGGCTGCTGGACGCCCTTGAGGGGCTGCGGGCGGCCAACCTGGCCATGCTGGAGGGGGTGGACGACGCCGGCCGCGAACGCCTCGGCGTCCACGGCGAGCAGGGCGAGGAGCGCTTCGACCTGGCCCTGGCCAAGGTCGCCGGCCACGACCTGGCCCACCTCAACCAGCTCGCCCGCACGGTCGCGGCCGTCGGCTAGGTCCGGGGCTCGCCCAGCCGCTGGCCTTCCTCGGGGCGGCGGCCGTGGTGATCGCTGAACCGGCGGGACCCCTGAACCGACAGGACCGTCAGAACGCCCGGGACGAGTCCAGGAGGATGGTGACCGGGCCGTCGCCGGCCGACTCGACCCGCATCCCGGCGCCGAAGCGGCCGCTGGCGACGGGGACGCCCTCGCCGGCGAGGGCCTTGGCCACGGCCTCGACCAGGGGGGCGGCCCGCTCCGGGGGGGCGGCGGCGACGTAGGAGGGGCGGCGGCCCTTGCGGGCGTCGCCGTAGAGGGTGAACTGGCTGACCACCAGGGCGCCCCCGCCGACCTCGCGCAGGGAGCGGTTCATCTTGCCCTGGTCGTCGTCGAACACCCGCAGGGCGGCCACCTTGGCGGCCAGCCAGGCGGCGTCGGCCTCGGTGTCGCCGTGGGTGATCCCGACCAGGACCAGCAGCCCGGGGCCGATCTCCCCCGTCAGCTCCCCGTCGGCCACCACCCGGGCCCAGGCGACCCGGGACACCACGGCCCGCACCTAGCGGTCCCCGGTGCCGTTCCCGGCGTGCGGTACCACCCGGAAGGCGTCGTAGACGCCATCGACCCGCTTGACGGTGGACAGGACGTGGGCCAGGTGCGAGATGTCGGCCAGCTCGAAGGTGAAGCGCAGGGTGGCGACCCGGTCGCGGCCGGTGGCCACGGTGGCCGACATGATGTTGACGTGGTGGTCGGAGAGGACCTCGGTGATGTCGCGCAGCAGCTTGGTCCGGTCCAGGGCCTCGACCTGGATGGTGACCGCGAACACGCTCGGCCCCGAGGTGTCCCACTCGACCTCGATGATGCGGTTCTGGTCGCGGCGCAGGTTGTCGGCGTTGGGGCAGTCCTCGCGGTGGACGCTGACGCCGTGGCCGCGGGTGACGAAGCCGATGATCGGGTCGCGGGGCACCGGTGTGCAGCAGCGGGCCAGCTTGACCCAGACGTCCTCGACGCCCTTGACGACCACGCCCCGGCTGGCCGGCTGGGGCCGGGTCTGGCGGACGGCCCGCTCCAGCACCAGGTCGTCGTCGTCGTCCTCCTGCTCCTCGCCGCCCAGGTCGGCCAGGAGGCGCTGCACCACCGCCTGGGCCGAGGTCTGGCCCGACCCCACGGCCGCGTAGAACGCCTCCAGGCTGGCGAAGCGCATGTCGGCGGCGAGCGCGGTCAGGGCCCCGCCCTGGGTCAGCTTCTGCAGCGGCAGGCCGGCCTTGCGCATGGCCCGCACCAGCGCGTCCTTGCCGGCCTCGATGGCGTCCTCGCGCCGCTCCCTGGCGAACCACTGGCGGATCTTGTTGCGGGCCCGCGGGGTCTTGACGATCCCCAGCCAGTCCCGCGACGGACCGGCGTCCTGGGCCTTGGAGGTGAAGATCTCGACGTTGTCGCCGTTCTCCAGGGCGTGCTCGAGCGGCACCAGCCGCTTGTTGACCCGGGCGCCGACGCAGCGGTGGCCGACCTCGGTGTGGACGGCGTAGGCGAAGTCGATCGGGGTCGCCCCGGCCGGGAGCTGGATCACGTCGCCCTTGGGGGTGAACACGAACACCTCGTCGACGTACAGGTCGGTCTCGAGGTTCTCGATGAAGTCGCGCGGGTCGGACAGCTCCCGCTGCCAGTCGATCAGCTGGCGCAGCCAGCCCATCTCCTGCTCGGTGGCCGGCTTGCCGTCCTTGGACTTGTAGCGCCAGTGGGCGGCCACGCCGTACTCGGCGGTGCGGTGCATGGCCTTGGTCCGGATCTGGATCTCCAGCGGCTTGCCCTGGGGCCCGACCACGGTCGTGTGCAGCGACTGGTAGAGGTTGAACTTGGGCATGGCGATGTAGTCCTTGAACCGGCCCGGGACCGGCTTCCAGACGGCGTGGACCTGCCCGAGGGCGGCGTAGCAGTCCTTGATCGAGTCGACCAGGATGCGCACCCCGACCAGGTCGAAGATCTCGGCGAACTCCTTGCCCCGCACCACCATCTTCTCGTAGATGGAGTAGTAGTGCTTGGGCCGCCCGCTGACCACGGCCCGCAGCTTCACCTGCTTGAGCTGGGCGTTCACCTGCTCGATGACCTCGGCCAGGTACTGCTCGCGGGCCGGGGCGCGCTCGGCCGTCATGCGCGCGATCTCCTCGTACCGCAGCGGGTACAGGGTCGCGAAGGCCAGGTCCTCCAGCTCCCACTTGATCGAGTGGATGCCGAGCCGGTTGGCCAGCGGGGCGTAGATCTCCAGGACCTCGCGGGCCTTGCCCTCCTGGGCCTCGCGGTCCAGGTAGCCGACGTCGCGCATGTTGTGGAGCCGGTCGGCCAGCTTGATCACCAGCACCCGGATGTCGCGGGCCATGGCGATGACCATCTTGCGGATGATCTCGGCCTGGGCCGCCTCGCGGCCCTCGAACCCGATCCGGTCCAGCTTGACCAGCCCGTCGGAGATCTTGGCCACCTCGGGCCCGAACTGCTCGCCGATCTCCTCCAGGGTGACCAGGTCCTCCTCGACGGCGTCGTGCAGCAGGGCCGCCGCGACCGAGACGGCGTCCAGCCCCAGGTCGGCCACGACCGTGGCCACCCCCAGCGGATGGGCCAGATAGGGCACGCCAGAGGCCCGGCGCTTGCCGCCGTGGCGCCCGCGGGCCAGCTCGAAGGCGCGGCCAACGGTGGCGGTGTCGGCCCGGGGGTTGCGCTGGCGGACCCGCTGCAGCAGCGGAGCCACATCGGGCTCGGGCGGCAGCCCGGCGTCATAGGGCCGGGTGACGGCCCCGGCGGCCGCGCCGTTCTCCCCGTCCACGCCGGCACCGGGCTGGGGCTCCCGTTCGAGCGCCAGCCCGTCGGGGACCGCCGTCGGATGCTGCTGCGCCATCGTGCTTGGCCCCACCCTGGTTGGTCGTCCGCCGCCCGGTCGTCTGGGGGCGACCTGACGCGACTAGGCTCCCACGGTACTCCCGCCGTGGCCAGCCTGCCGATGCTCGGCCCCCCTGGCCACCGCCTCGTCGAGGACGACGTGGCCGACGTAGGCGTCGCGCCAGCCGAAGGTCTCGACCGTCTTGTCCTCCAGGGTCTTGTAGACGCTGAAGAAGTGCTCGATCTCGCGCAGCAGGTGGATGGGGACCTGATCGATCCGGTGGATGTAGTTCCAGTGGGGGTCGGTCAGGGGGACGACCAGCAGCTTCTGGTCCGGGCCCTTGTCGTCGGCCATGTCGAGCATGCCGACGATGCGGCCCTTGATCTCGCAGCCGGGGAAGGTTGGCTCGCCCAGCAGGACCAGGGCGTCCAGGGGGTCGCCGTCCTCGGCCAGGGTGCCGGGCACGAAGCCGTAGTCGGTCGGGTAGTGGACGGGGCTGAACAGCATCCGGTCGAGGCGGATACGGCCCGTCTCGTGGTCGAGCTCGTACTTGTTGCGAGACCCCTTGGGGATCTCGACCACCACGAGGATGGGGACCTCAGTACCGGATGAGGCTGAAGAACTCATAGCCTTCGATCAGCCTCCTGCCCTCCAGGAACTCGAGCTCGATCAGGGTGGCGATGCCGATCACCTTGCCCCCCAGGCGCTCCACCAAACGGGCCGCAGCCCGGGCGGTGCCGCCGGTGGCGAGCACGTCGTCGACGATCAGGACCCGCTCCCCGGGGGTGACGGCGTCGGCGTGCAGCTCCAGGGTGGCGGTGCCGTACTCGAGCGCGTACTCCTCGGCCTCGACCTGGTAGGGCAGCTTGCCGGCCTTGCGCACGGGGAGGAAGCCGGCCCCGAAGTGGTAGGCGACCGGCGAGGCCAGGATGAAGCCGCGGGCCTCGATGCCGACCACCTTGTCGACGTTGCCGCGGCCGAAGTGGACCACGGTCTCGTCGATCACCGAGGAGAAGGCGACCTCGTTCGCCAGCAGCGGGGTGATGTCCTTGAAGACGATCCCCGGCTTGGGGAAGTCGGGCACGTCGCGGATTAGGGCCCGCAGGCGCTGGATGTCGATGGGCACGGTCGGGGCCTCCTCGTGGGGCTAGCGCCGGCGGCGCTTGGCCGGGCGGGACTGCTGGCGGCCGGACGGCTTGCGCCGCTGCTGGGTCGGGCGTGGCTTCTGGGGCTGGCGGCGGGCCGGCGTCTGGGCGACCACGGCCGGCTCGGCCGGCTCGGCCCCGGCCACCTCCTCCAGCTCCTCGTCGGGTGGCAGCTCGGGATCGGGGGCCAGCTCCGGCTCCGGCGGCGGGGCGGCGGCACGGCGTGAGCGGGCGTCGCGGGCCGCGCCGCCGGCCCGGACCGGGCGTGCGGGCCGCTCGGGCCGCTCGGGCCGCTCGGTCGCGCCCTGGGCGCCCAGGCGCTCGACCCGGGCCCGGAGCTGGGCGTAGCGGGGCTCCTTCTCCTTCCACATGGCCACGATCGGCGGGGCGATGAAGATGGAGGAGTAGGCGCCGGCGGCCACACCCACGAACAGGGCCAGGGCCAGGTCCTTGAGGGTCTCGGCGCCGAGCAGGTAGTTGCCGACCAGCAGCAGGCCCAGGATCGGCAGCAGCGACGCCAGGGAGGTGTTGAGCGACCGCATCATCGTCTGGTTGACGGCCAGGTTGGTCGCCTGGGAGTAGGTGGTCCGCGACATCGAGGTGAGCGCGCCGGTGTTCTCCCGGACCTTGTCGAACACCACCACGGTGTCGTAGAGCGAGTACCCGAGGATGGTCAGCAGGGCGATCACGGTGGCCGGGGTGACCTCGAAGCGGGCCAGGGCGAAGATGCCGGCGGTGATGATCAGGTCGTGGAGCAGCGCCACCAGGGCGGCCACGGCCATCTTGAACTCCATCCGCAGCGACACGTAGAGGGTCACCACGACCAGGAACACCAGCAGGGCGACGATCGCCTTGCGGGAGACCGTGCTCCCCCACTTGGAGCCGATGGTCTCGGTGGAGACGTCGCTGACCTCGGTGCCGGCCACCCCGGCCAGCTCGGTCCGGATCCTGGTCACCTCGGCCGGCTCCAGCACCTCGGTCTGGACGCTCACCTGGACCGGCTCGTTCTCGGTGATCTGGACGACCTCGGCCACGGGGCCGACGGCGTCGCGGACCTTGGCCTCGGTGACCGGCTCCACCGCCTGGACCCGGAACACGGCCCCGCCCTTGAAGTCGATGCCGAAGTTGAG